>JANLUW010000445.1:0-9502 GCA_031363645.1 Rhizobacter sp.
TGAAAGAAGTCGGCGACGACGTGCTCGCCTGCCTCTGCGAAGAGTGGTTCGGCCTGCCCGGCACGGGCCGCCACCTGATGCCTGGCGGCTGGCGCTGGGATTGGGCCGACGGCAGCGCCCCGCTCTACCCGGGCCACTTCACCGCGCCCTCGCGCTACCTGTTCCAACCCGCACCGGGGCCGAGCGCCGAGCGCATCGGCCAGCACCACGGCCAGGTGCTGCTCACGGCGATGCGCGCCTTCGTCGCCGAGGCCGGAACGGCCGGGCCCGAATCGCCCGCCGGCAGCCCGGCGCCGATCGGCGCGGCCATCTTCGCGGCCGGCACCGACCTGTTCGGCCGCGCCGGCCAGGCCGACGCGCGCGAGCGCTGGATCGCCAGCACCATGATCGGCGTGATGGTGGGCTTCTTGCCATCGGTCGACGGCAACCTGCGCGCGAGCCTGAACGAGTGGCTCAAGGACGGCACCTTCTGGCGCCTGCGAACCGCAATCCGCGCGTTGCCGGCCGCGCCCGACCGCGACACCCGCATCCGCGCGCTGATGCGGCCCGAGCTGGTGCGGGCAATGCAATTGCGGCCGGCACCCGAGACCGTCTGGCGCATCGCGGCGAAGAACCACCGGCTCGGCCCGGTCGACGTCCGGCGCGGCGAGCTGGTCGTGCCGGCGATCGTCTCGGCGACCCAGCAGGATCTCGACGAAACCGCTGGCGGCGGGTACGACAGCGCGATGCCGATTTTCGGCGGCGCGCGCGACAGCTCGCCCCACCAGCCGGTGCACGCCTGCCCGGGCTACGCCTGCGGCATGGGCGCGCTGCTCGGCATGGTCGCAGCGCTGCTCGACCGGCCCGAGACGCTGCGCCCGACGCCAGCGCCGCTTTCATTTGCGCTGAGCGGCCCGGTTCCGAAGGCGACCGCGGCCACGAGCTGAGAGTTTGAGAGTTTTTCGCGCAGTACCTGCAAGGTCCGTTCGGGCCGAGCCCTTCGACAAGCTCAGGACAGGCTTGTCGAAGCCTCGCCACTCGGTGTGCAGGCACTTCGACAAGCTCAGTGCGAACGGGTGCGGAATCGGCAATCGAAAAACTCTCACACTCTGAGAGGCGATCGAAACGGCGCTCACAGCCCCCGACGCAGCGCCTGCGCTTCGGCCAAGTGCCATTGCATGTCGAGCCGGGTGAAGGTTTCTTCAGCGCCGTCGAGCGCGGCGCGCGCGTCGTGGCGCAAGCCCCGCTCGGCCGCGATGCGTGCGCGCAGCAATGTCGTGACAGCTGCCTCGTGCGCCGAACCCCGCAACGCCGCCGAGCGGTCGGCCGCACGAAGGTGGCGTTCGACGGCAGGCCGGTCATCCGCCTGCAGGGCCGCGAGTGCGAGCGCACGCCGCGCCATCGCCTCGCCGATTCGCTCGCCCTCACGCCCGCGCACGATTGCCTGCGCGCCGCGGTGGTGCGCGGCGGCCGTGTTGCCCTGCGCCACCAGCGCGTCCACCAGCCAGCCATAGATCAGCGACGTGAACAGCCGGCCGCCGCGCGCTTCGGTCCAGGCGGCGGCATCCTGGATCGCGGCCAGCGCTTGGGGGCGGCGCGTCAGCATCCAGTCGGCATACCCCGCCAGTGCCTGGCTGATCGCGAACATGTGGCTGCTTTTCACGTGGGCCGCGATGCGCGTCGCCTCCTGGCCTGCCGCCAGCGCCTCTTGCCAGCGGCCCTGCCAATGGTAGACCGTGCAGATCCAGCCCAGCACCGAGCAGCGGACGTGGTGCGTGCCCTCGCTGGCGAGTTGCAGCGCCTCGGCCAGGCACTCGTGGGCAAGTGCGAAGGCGCCGCGGTCGCCGAGGATGCTGCCTTTGCAGGCGAGCGCGTAGGCCGAGCCGACGGCCACGCTGCCGCTGCGCGGTACGTTGCGGCGCTTGGCGTCGATCGCGACGTCGAGCAGCAGGAGCGCGCGGTCGTACCCGCCGGCCGTCGCAAGCGCCTGGCCGAGCGCGGCGCGCACCTGCGCCACGAGGCGCGCGTCGCCGACGTGTTCGGCGCGCGCCAGCGCCCGCTCGCCGTGCAGCACGGCCTCGCGCGCCAACCCCTTGGCGTAGCAGATGTAGCAAAGCCAGTATTCGGCGCGGGCGAGGGTTGCCGCGTCGCCGTCGATGTGCGCCAGCTCCACGCCGCGCTCGAACAGCGCCACGCCGTCTTCGAGGCCGAGCGGGTCGAACACCGACGCCAGCCCGAGCCGTTGCACGATCGCGATCCAGCGCTGGCGCCGCTCCGGCCGGTCGACGCCGAGCGCATCGAGCGCCGTGAGCGCGGCCCGGTACTGGGTGCGCGCGCGGTCGAGTGCGGAGGCGCGCATGGCCTTGTCGCCGGCCAGTTCGGCGTGCAGCGCGGCGTCGGCCGGCTGACCGCCGGCGCCGTAGTGGTAGGCGAGCGATTCGTGCGCGTCGTCGACCGTGGAGGCATCGCCCTCGGCGAGCGCGGCGGCCACGCGCAAGTGCATCGCGCGGCGCTCGTCGAAGCCAACGGCGTCGTAGATCACGTCACGCGTGATGCCGTGCTTGAAGCGCAGTGTGCCGGCCTGCCCGCCCGGAAAGATGAAGTCGTGCTCGGCGAGCGCGTGCAATACCGGGTCGTCGGCGGCGTGGCCGCTGATGCGCTCGAGCAGCCACGCCGGGAACACGTTGCCGAGCACGGCCGCCACCTTGACCACCTGCGCCTGCGCCGGCGGCAAACGCGCGACGCGCGATTCGATCAGCGTGTCGAGCCACGCCGCACCGGCGTGTACGCGGCCGACGCGCGTGCCCGCCCCGTCGACCGCGGCACTGTGGCAAAGCTCTTCGATGAAGAGCGGGTTGCCACCGGCGTAGCGGTGAATCTCTTCGGCCAGGAACGGCGCCGGGCTCACCAGCAGGCGCTCGATGGTGCGCGCCGACTCTTCGGCATTGAGCGGCTCGAGCGGCAGAATCTCGGCGCCGCGTGCTGCGGCCGCGTCGCGGGTCGAAACGAGCACGAAGATCGGGCAAGGCAACGTGCGGATTGCCTCGAGCACTTGGTGGCTCGCGTCGTCGGCCCATTGCCAGTCGTCGATGAAGAGGAGCAGCGGGCGCCGCGCGGCCAGCGTGTCGAACACCTTGCACAGGGCCGCGACCACTTGCGGCGAGCCCGGCGGCGCTGCCGGGCCCGGCAGCGCGAGCGACAGCGCGTGCAGCAAGGCCTCGCGGTAGGCCGAAGCCGCCGGGCCGAGCGCCTGCAGCCCGGTCTCGACCGCCAGCGCGGCGCGCGGCGCAGGCGTCTCGTGGACGATGCCGAAGTGCGCGCGCAGCATCTGCACGAACGGCTGCAACGGCAGGGCGCCGAGGTAGTTCTCGCAATAGCCGCGACACACCGTCCAGCCGGCCGCGCCGGCGAGCTGCAGCAGCTGCTCGATCAGGCGCGTCTTGCCCAGGCCGGGCCCGCCTGCCACTGCGACGAACTGCGGCACGGCCGCTGCCGCCGCGTGCAAGTGACGCTCGAGCGCCAGCATCTCGGCGTGCCGTCCGACGAAGGGCGCCAGCCCGCGCATCGAGCGCACCGCGGGGAGCGCCTGCGGCGCGGCGCGGCGCCGCACCGCGTAGGCACGCAGCGGCTGGGCGCGGCCGCGCAGTGCGAGCGCGCGGCACTCGCTGGTCTCGAAGTAGCGGGCCTGCGGGCCGAGGGTTTCTTCGCTGACGAACAACTCGTCGGCACCGGCCTGGTCTGACAGGCGCGCGGCGATGTTGGGCACGCTGCCGAGCAGCTCGAAGCGGCCGAGCTCCATGTCGCCGTCGGCCACGAGCACCAGCCCGGCATGCACGCCGCTGTGCAGCGAGAGCGTGCGTCCTCCGGGGAGCTTGCCCGCAACGCGCAGGCCGCGCACGGCCTCGTGCAGTTCGAGCGCGGCCTCGGTGGCGCGGCGGCCGTCGTCTTCGCGTGCATCGGGGTAGCCGAACATGGCCAAGATGCCGTCGCCCTGCGCGCGCACCAACATGCCGCCGTGGCGCGGAATCACTTCACGAAAGATGCGGCGCAACTCGCCGAGCATCTCGCCGTAGCGCTCTGCCTCCATCAGGTCGGCGAGCGCGGTCGATTCGGAGAGGTCCGCGAACAGCAGCGTCAGATACCGGCGCCGCGCGGACGGCACCGCTGCCGTGGCTCCCGCTTCATGCGCTGTCCCCATCGGCCGGGCCCCCATGGCTTGTTGTTCGCGCTCGGGTCGCAGTGTATTTGACGCCTGTGACATGGCGCCAACGCAGCAAGGGCAACAACGGCAGCACCAGGCGCGCCAGCAGCAGGCAAAGCGCCAGGCCGGCCAGCGCAGCGCGCAACTCGACCCGCACCGGCGTCAGCCGGGCGAGCGGCGCGGCTGCCAACGCAGCGGCCAGCCCCTCCGTCGACTCCAACCGATGAAACGCGAAGCCCTGCTCGCCTGCCAACAGGCGCAAATAGCCCTCGCGCAGCGACGACAAATGCTCGGCGCCTGGCGTCGCGCCGAGGACCGGCGCGACGTCACCTGCACGGTCGTCGACCAGCGATTCGTTGCCCACGCTGCCGCCGCGGCCCTGGCTGCGCGGGTCGGTCTGCGCCACGTCGTCCGCGCGCCAGAAGCCGATCGGTCGGCCCTCGGGGTCGGTCTTCGGAATCGGCGACGGCACCGGGTCACCAACGCCGACGAGCAGCCCCGCCACCTCGCCCGGCTTGTCGTCGAAGGCCGGGCGGTAACGTGGGTTGAGCGGCGGCGCCTCCTGCCCATCGGTGATGAAGACGAGCGAGGGCGTGCCCGGCAGCACCTTGGCAATGCCGATGCCGCTGTGCACGCCCTTGGCGATCTCGCTGTTACCCGACCACGCCATGCGGCCGTCGATTTGCGCCAGCGTCGCGCGCAGCTCGCTCAGGTTCGCACACACCTCGACCGGTGCTAGCAACAGGTACGACCGGTATTCGGTAAAGATGGCCCAACCGAGCTTGGAGCCGCACGGCAACGTCAACAGCGACTCGCGCAACGCGTGCTTCGCGAGCGCCAGGCGCGAGACCGGTTTGCCGTCGAGGCGCACGTCGGTGACGTTCATGCTCTGCGTCACGTCGATCACCACCATATGCTCGAAGCGCGCACGCTGCGAGGTGACGCCCGGGTTCATGAAGCTGCCGGCGAGCGCGAGGGCGACGGCGCCGAGCAGCCAGCGATCAGCGTCTTCGCGGAACGACGCGCGCAACGACGCGTACGGAGCGCGCCAGCGGCTCACGGCAGTCCCGGCGAGTAGCCGCGCATCGTCGTCGCGGCGCGTTCGGCGTCGCGCTTCGTTTCGGGCGGTGCGCCCTCGAGAGCTTCTTCGGGATCGGGCAGCAGGCGCTGCGCGCGCTCCAGGTTGTAGCGCGCGTTCCAGTGCTGCGGATCGTCGCGCAGCACGTCGCGGTACATCTCTTTGGCGAGCTCGATCAGCGCGATCGCCTGCCCAGGCTGCGCGCTGGCGCGCACGACGAGCGCCTGGCGCATCAGCAAGTTCGCGCTGTTGTAGCGCGCGGCCAAGCCGAGCGGCGTTTCGCCCTGCAGCGGCCGATAGCGACGCAGTGCGTCGTCTTCGGCGCCGCGCGCGGCAGCGGCATGGGCGAGCGCAAAGCGCAGTTCAGCGGGCAGGGCCTCGGCGGCTCGGGTGGCCTCGGGCAGCTCACCCGAGACGATCTGCGCGTTCCAGCGCGCTTGTCGCCAGCCTTGCGCAGCGTCGACTCCCGCGCCGATCGCGACCAGCGCCATCAGCACCAGTACCACGCGGGTCCGCGCGCGGGTCGCGCCTCTCTTCGTGCCTGCGTTCATGCCGTTCTTTATGCCTGTCATTCCCATCGGCGAATCTCCAGCAGGCTCGCCGCCAGCAGCACCAACACTGCGGCGAGCGCCGTGCCGAAGCACAGCGGCGCGAGGTCGCGCCGCGGCACCGTGTCGAGGTAGGTGATCGGCAGGTTCTCGAGCTGGCTGACGGCCTCGATCGCCTGTTGCAGCGCGTCGCTGTTGCTGGCCTCGTAGGCGCGGTACGGCGTGCCGATCGATTCGAAGAAGCGGTGCAGCAGGTACTCGGGCACGGTGTCGGCGTTCGCCGCCGCTTCGCCGGCTTCGAGCGTCAGGCCGGGGCTGTTGCCCGAGCGCAGGTAGAGCCAGTAGATCGCGGCGCGCTGCTTGCGCACTTGGTACGCGATGCGCTCGCGGGTGTCGTCGTCGAGCCGGTCTCCGCCGTCGGACACCAGCATGACGATGCGCGAGCCGGTGTACGGCCGGTCTGCGAACGACGACAGCGCCGATTCGAGCGCCAGGCCGATGTTGGTTTCCGAGAGGCCGCGGCCGATGTTGCCGGCAGCGATCGCGGCCTGGATCACTTCTTCCTTCTGCGTGAACTCGAGCACCCGGATCGGCAAGGTGCTGAAGACGATCATGCCGAAGCGGTCGCTCGGCCGCTTGGCGGCGAAGTCGGCCAGCAGTTGCCGCGCGACCTTGCCCTTGGAGTCACGCAGCCGCGCAGGCGACTGGCTTGCGTAATAGTCGATCGCCTCGGCCGACGTGCCCTTCGGCGCGGCACCGGCCCGGCGCGCGCCGGCAAAGCCCTGGTCCATGCTGCGGCTGCGGTCGAGCACGAGCACGATCTCGGCGCCCTGCCCGACCCGCTCGACCTCGTACTCCGGCCGGTGCGGCCCCGCCAGGCCGAACCCGAGCGCGGCGAGCGCAAGCACCCCGGCGCCGCGCAGCACCCAGGCGAGCGCGTTCGACAACCGGTCGCGCGGCATGAAGCTGGGCCAGGCGTGGTCGAGCGCCCTGCCCTGCGGCGCCCACAGCGGCAGCAACGCGAGCGGCAGCAACCACAACAGCCACGGCTGGTCGAAACTCATGCGGCGCCTCGCTCTGCATCGCGACAGCGGCGGCACAACGCGATGAGCCACGGCATCGGGTCGACTGCGGGCGCAGGTGGTTTGGCTCCCGATGCAGCGGTCGCAAAAAACGCGCGGTTCGAGAGCCGAAGAAAGGCGACGAGGTCGTCACGCAAATGCGCGAAGCGAGGCTGCGCGATGACGAACCGATCGACGCCGGCCTCGAACACGACCTCGCCGGCCGATGCGTTCAAGGCCTCGTGAAGGCGTCGAATCGCAGCGCGCGACGGCGACTGCGCGCCTTGCGAACCCTGCACCCGCCGCGCCCGCAAATCGCGCCAGGCCAGATTGAACGGCCGCCGCGAACGCGCCCACCACGGCGCCCCGAGGTAGACGTGTGCAAGGTAGCCGAGCAGCAGCAATGCAGCGGCGCCCTCGGCCGCCAAACGCCAGCGCACCGCGGTGGTCGAGACCAATGGCGGCGCAGCGTCGGGCTGCAGTTCACCCAGACCGCGGCGCGACGACACATCGGCCGGCGCGAGTGGCGCCACCGTGATCGGCCACGGCTCGATGCGCAGCACCTGTTCGCGCGGCTGGCCGGTGAAGCGCAGGTTCAGGGTCGGTGTCTCTAACGTGCGGGTCTGGGTGGGCGCGAGGAACACTTGGTAGTCCAGCTCTAGCGCAAGGTCTCGACCGCCCGGCGCCACCCAACTGCTGCGAATGACGCTGCGCAGCTCGAGCGCCTTGCCGCGCGCACCGGTTTTCGGCACGCTGGCCTCATCGAGCACGAGGCCGTTCGGGATGTGAATCAGCACCGCGCCCGACACGACCTCGCCCACCTGGTAGCCGAACGCGCGCGGCGCGGTCGTCGTAACGGTCAGGCCGGGTTGAGCGTCGATCGCCCAAGCGGCGGCAGCGACCCAAGCCAACAGCGCGCACGCACGCGCAGCGCCGCGGCGAAGGCGGGCGCCGAACAGCGATGTCGACACGCTCATGAATGAAAGTGCCGGGTCACCGCGTCGGCGTCGAACCCGGTTTCGATGAACAGCGGCCGCAGCCGGTGCGCGCGGAACAATTGCAGCAACGACTCACGGCGGCGTTGCAGCGCCTCGCGCCACTGCTCGCGCAGGGCAGCGCGCCACCACACGAGCCGGCGCTGGCCGGTCTCTAGGTCGACGACATGGGCCAGGCCCGAGCGCGCTGTCAACCTGAATTCGGCCGCATCCCAGACCACCATCGGCACCAGATCGTGGTGCGCCATCGACGCGAGCGCGGCTTCGATTTCAGCCAACGGCAGGTGAAAATCAGAGACTAAAAACACCAGCGCGCGCTGCCGGCCGAGGTGCCGGTGGGCCAGCGCCAAGCCGCGCGCCGAGGTGGCGGAGCCACCCGGTAGGCCACCGAGCCGCAACGACCGCAGCGTCTGCGCGAGCCGCATGCCGGCGCCGCGTGCACGCGTGGGCGGCAGCAGCAGATCGCTGCGCACGGCGGCGTCGCAGCCGACGAAGCCGAAACTGTCGCCATTGCGCCAGGCCGACGTGCCCAGGCTCTCAGCGAAGTCGGCGACGACATCGAGCTTGCGGCGTGCGCCGACGAACCCCATCGACGCCGACAGGTCCGCCACCATCACGACCGGCACCGCCTTGCGCTGGCTGTAGACGCGCACTTTCCAGTCGCCGAACGGGTCGCGCAGGCTCGCGTGCAGGTCGAGTCGGCGCGGGTCGGGCGCGTCGAGCAAGTTGGCCTGGCCGCGGTACTCGAAGCCGCTTTCCCCACGCGAGCTGCGGTGCCGGCCGGGAAAGTGCCCGAGCACGGCCGCGCCGATGCGGTAGTGCAGCTCGGACACGCGGAGCGCAGGCGCCAACGGGTTTTCCTCGCCTGCGTTCATCGGTTGCATTGCCAGCATCGGACCCGCCACATCGGTGACTCAGGGCGCCGCCACGCGAGCCAAGATGGCGCTCATCAACGGGCCCGAGATCTCGTGCCGGCGCATCTCGTAGACGGGCTGGTAGCAAAGCCGGTGCGCGATCGTCTCGACGAACACGGCCTGCACGTCTTCTGGCGTCACGTGGTCGCGGCCATCGAGCCAGGCGGCCACGCGCGCGGCGCGCAGCAGCAAGCTCATGCCGCGCGGACTGGCGCCGGCCAGCATCAATTGCGTGATGTCGATGTCGGGCAAACGCACCCCGAATTCGGCTGGCGCGGCGGTGGCGCGCCACAGTGCGAGCGCGTAACTTTGCAGTGCCTCGGAGGCCTGCACGTGTTGCTGGACCACGGCCGCCACGTCGTTCAACTCTTGATGCGCGACCATCGCGCTGGCGAGCGTTCCGACGAGCCGGTCGGCATCGTGAAAGCGCGGGTCGAACATCAGTTGGCGGCGATCAGCGTCGGTCGTGGGCGCGTCGATCGTCACCTCCATCATGAAGCGGTCGCGCGCGGCCGACGAGATCTCGAACGTCTCTTCGCGCTCGACCCGGTTGCGGTCGGCGAACACCAGCAGATGCGGAAACCGGTGCTCGCGGTTGAAGGCCGAGACGCTGCGTTCGGCCATCACCCGCAGCAGCAGCGAATGGACTTGCGGGCGGGCCCGGTTGATCTCGTTGAAGAAGAAGATCGCCAGGCTTTCGCCGTGCCGGATCAAGGGCCCGGGGTC
>JANLUW010000462.1:0-1538 GCA_031363645.1 Rhizobacter sp.
GGATGGCGCGACGGCAATTGATGGGATTGCAAGGATGAGTGCGCCCGGAACGCCCGAATCGGGCTCGCGCAGCGTCGAAACGCCGGCAAAGCGGCTCGAACGGATTGCGGTACTGACCGAATCGAAGGCTTCGCCACACTAACGACATCACTCAACTTCTAAACGCACCGCGCGCAACGTTGTGCAGACTTTCCCTAGCAGCAGCGTCAGAGTTGAACGGCGGGCAGGGATGCGTCCAGCGGCCAGTCCGACAGCTTGCCCATCGCATTGCGGGGCAGCTGGTAGCCCATGGCGAAGGCTTTGAGGCGCTCGGGCGCGGTCAGGCGCGACTCGGTCCAGCGCCAAAGCTCTGATCGCAGCACCTCCGGGTCGGCACCTGTCGAGGGCACCACGAAAGCCTTGAGTCGCGAACCCTCTTCGGGCCTCATCAGGCGCACCTGCGCATCGGCAACCTGCGGGTGATCGAGCAGCACCTGCCGTACCCGTGCCGGAAAGACATTGGTGCCGCCCACCTGGACGGCTTCATCCAGCCGGCCGCAGAGGCTGAACTCGCGCTCATCCATCCACTCCAGCCGATCCTGGATGGCATGAGAGCTGATCGATCCATCGGTCGCGGTGCGCCACAGACGATGGTCGTCATCGGCATCGCGCGACCAGAAGGGCATCACCTGAAACGCGGACCCGGCTGCCGTTCGGGTGCCGATGCCCGCGGTTTCCGAGCTGCCGTACACCTGTATCAGCCTGCCCAGCCCCATGGCTTCCAGCGTTCTCGCCAGCGCATCGGGACATGGCGCCGTGGAAGTGACGCCCTGCACGCCGCGCGGCAGGCGACTCGCGTGCCGCGCCAGCAGCGACCAATGCGCCGGGTGGCTGACTACCAAGTCGCCCGGCTGCATCATCGCGGCCACGGCCTGCGGAGTCATGCGGCGGATGTCGACCACATCGTTGCAGCCCAGGCGGGCTGGCAGCAGCACGGTAAACAGGAACCCGTACACATGGTGCGCCGGGACGGCGGCCAGCACGCGCCGCGTGCCGGGCATCAGGCTGGCCAGATGTTCGACCTCTTGCCACAGATTGGGCAGCGCATGGGAACACGCCTTGGCGGCCCCGCTGCTGCCCGAGGTTCGGAAGGTCAACGATGCGTCGAAGATGGCCAAGCCTTCGGCGGCCACTTGGACCCATTCACCTAAACGCCCACGTGCCAGCAGCAAATCCTCAATTCCGCTCTCGTGGAGGTGGAGTGCTTCACTGAGCGCTGCGGCAACCGACAGGCGCTCGAGCGAGTCGAGGCCCAGACCCTGCTCGTCGAGCGCCAGCTCTGTCGGCCAAGGCCTGCTGGGCAATGACACGCCGCCCGGTCGCAGGTGGGCCAGCTCGTCGGCAACGAGGTCGGCGACGAAGCGCGCCAGCGCCACCGGCCGCCGATGCCACGGCAGCGACTCGGCTTGGGTCGGGTCGATTGCCATCGCTCTCAGACGCGCTTGACGAATATCCAGTACGTATCGCCAGAGATCGCCCGCTTCATGTGAATCTTGACC
>JANLUW010000493.1:0-1579 GCA_031363645.1 Rhizobacter sp.
ATCCGACCCCAAATTAACTATTGGCGTACCAAGAACCGCGCCGGCAGCAGGGCGCACCACTACAGACCTTCTGACTTGCAGCGGGTGTTTCATGGCGTGCAACAGGTAGCGGCCGGTTTGCGAGTCTTGCGCTTGCACAATGTCCGCCACCGTGCCTTCGGCCACCAACTGACCGCCGCGTTTGCCGGCGCTGGGGCCGATGTCGATGATATGGTCGGCGCGGCGGATGGTGTCTTCGTCGTGTTCCACCACCACCAGCGTGTTGCCCTTGCTGCCCAGCTTGTGCAGCGCGTCGAGCAGGATCTGGTTGTCCCGCGCATGCAGGCCGATGGTCGGCTCGTCGAGCACGTAGCAGACGCCCTGCAGGTTGGAGCCGAGCTGCGCGGCCAGGCGGATGCGCTGCGCTTCGCCACCGCTCAGTGTCGGCGCAGCACGGTCGAGCGTGAGGTAGCCGAGGCCCACCTCTTCGAGGAACTCCAATCGACTCTTGATCTCGGTGACGACGTCGCGCGCGATCTCGGCATCGCGGCCGGTGAGCCGCAGCGCGTCGACCCAGACGCGCGAGTCCTCGACCGACCACGCGCCGATCGCCGTGATCGGTTCGTGCTCGAAGGTGACGAGGCGCGAGGCCGGGTTCAGCCGTGTGCCGGCGCACTCGGGGCACGGCTCGTCGACGACGCCTTCGACCTCGGCCTCTTCCGACGGGAACGATTGCTCGCGGCCTTTGTCGGCATCGTCGCGAATCGAATCGTCGTAGGCTTTGCGCTGTTCACGCGTTAGTTTTAACCCGGTGCCGACGCAGGTCGTGCACCAGCCGTGCTTGCTGTTGTAGCTGAACATGCGCGGGTCGAGCTCGGGGTAGCTGGTGCCGCAGGTCGGGCAGGCGCGCTTGGTAGAGAAGACTTTTACGCGGCCGATCTGCGCGGTCGAAGTCTCGTTGGCCATCGCGCCGACCAGGCCGTCGAGTGGCGAGAGCAAATGCATCACGCCCTTGCCGAGTTCGAGCGCGCTCGCGAGCATCGCGCGGAGCTCGGCCTCGTTGTCGGTGCTGACAACGATGTCGCCGACCGGCAATTCGAGTGTGTGCTCCTTGAACCTATCGAGCCGCGGCCACGGATCGACCTTGATGAACTCGCCGTCGACGCGCAGGTGCGTGTGGCCGCGTGCCTTCGCCCACTTCGCAAGGTCGGTGTAGACGCCCTTGCGCGCGACCACCAGCGGCGCGAGCAGGCCGACGTGCTGGCCGCGGTGCCCTCCCGATGCCGGCTCACGCAACAGTTGCGCGGCGATGCTTTCTGCGCTCTGCGGCTTGACCGGCGAGCCGTCTTTCACGCAATGCTGCAGGCCGAGCTTGACATACAGCAGCCGCAAGAAGTGCCAGACCTCGGTGGTTGTCGCGACCGTGCTCTTGCGCCCGCCGCGCGAGAGGCGCTGCTCGATCGCGACGGTCGGCGGGATGCCGTAGACCGCGTCGACCTCGGGCCGGCCTGCGGGTTGCACGATGCTGCGCGCATACGCGTTCAGCGATTCGAGGTAGCGACGCTGGCCCTCGTTGAACAGGATGTCGAACGCCAGCGTG
>JANLUW010000510.1:0-5916 GCA_031363645.1 Rhizobacter sp.
GCCTGCACCAACAGCTTGACGAGGCTGTCTTCGAGCTCGGACGCCAGCGAGACCACCTTGGCCACCACTTGGCCGGTCAGATCGTGGAAGTCTTGCGCCATCATGATGTCGGTGAGGTGGCGATCGATGCGCTCGGTCGCTGCTTCGACATCGCCGACGAAGTTCATCACGGCGCCGGTTGCCACCGCCCGCACCGGGTCGCTGACGATAGCGTGCGCCATTCGCCGGGCGGCGCTGACAATATTGGCGTGCTCGAACTTGGCCTCGTCCACGGAAGTAAGCACCTTGTCGGCCGCCTCGCCCGTCTTCCTGGCGATGTAGCTCAGTCGGCTGCGCGCATCGGGTAACCCAGCGGCGGCTTGTTGGAGCTTGGGTATGACGCCAAGCTGATGGAGCGTGTCGTGCAACTGGCGCGTGATGTGTCCGAGCTGCTGGAACACTTCGGGCGACGCGGCGGCGACCGGCAGGACCGGGGCGGGCAGGTTGTTCGTATTCATGTGTGTCGGTTTTCGAGAAAGGTCACGCGGCGGCCGCGAGCCTTTGGATGATTTTTTGCACCTTCTCTTCCAAGGTGGCCTTGGTGAACGGCTTAACGATGTAGCCGGCGGCGCCGCTTTGCGCCGCGAGCACGATGTCTTCCTTTCGCGCTTCGGCAGTCACCATCAACATAGGCAGGTGCTTGAGGTTGTCGTCTGCCTTCACGGCTTTCAGGAGGTCGAAGCCGGTCATGTTCGGCATGTTGATGTCGGAGACGACGAAGTCGTACTTTTGGGCCTTGAGCATGCTCAGCGCCACGGCGCCGTCCTCTGCCTCGTCGGCGTTGTGGCAGCCCATCTCTTTCAACAGCCCCCGCACGATGCGGCGCATGGTCGAGAAGTCGTCGACGATCAGGAATTTCAAGTCGGCGGAACTGCTCATAAACGTCCTCGGGTTGGGGGTGTCGAGTGCTATCCGTTCGTTGTCGGCGCGTACCGAACAAACTTGACCCATCGATGTCGGCCGCAGCTTGTCGCAGTGCGAAGGATCGCCGGGCATCTGGCACGGGGGTATTGACTCCGTCGTCGAACTGGCCTGATAGCTCGTCGCTTTTTCCTTGATCTGCGATGGAACTGAGCCTTGACACTACTGTCCACGCCTCCTGCCGGACCGCCACTTCGGCGCAACGAGGCGAGGCCAAATAGGTCCATCGATGTCGACAACCGCAGGGCAAACGGAGAGCACCGCTCAGGTTGATCTGAAGCCGGTGAGCAGATCGCGGGGCTGCGCCCGGGTTCATGAATGGGCGCCGGCATGACAACCGGCGTCCTCTCACAAGACGAAGTGGATGCCCTGCTGCAGGGCATTACCGGCGAAAGCCAGAAGCTGGAGGTCGAAAAGGTCCCGGCAGGTGCCACTCGCGATTACAACTTGGCTAGCCAGGAGCGCATTGTTCGCGGGCGCATGCCTACGATGGAGATCATCAACGAGCGCTTTGCCCGCAACATCCGCATCGGCCTGTTCGACCTCATCCGCAAAAGCCCTGACGTCTCGATCAACGCTATCAAGGTGTGGAAGTACAGCGGCTTCTTGCGTGAGATCGTCGTTCCTACCAACTTCAACATCATGAGCGTGCGGCCGCTGCGCGGCTCGGGGCTGATCGTGTGCGAGCCTACCTTGGTGTTCGCGGTGATCGACGCTCTGTTCGGTGGCTCCGGGAAGTACCACACCCGCATCGAAGGGCGCGACTTCTCGCCGACCGAACAACGCATCATCCAGCGGCTGGTGGAGGTGATCGCGACCGAGCACAAGAAGGCTTGGCAGGGCATCTACCCGCTGGGGCTGGAATACCAGCGCTCCGAGATGCTGGCTCAGTTCGCGAACATTGCATCGCCCAGCGAGATCGTGGTGGTGACCTCGTTCACGCTGGAGGTGGGCGACAACACCGGCGCGATCCACTTCTGCATCCCGTACTCGACGCTGGAGCCAATCCGCGACGTGTTGTATTCCGCCACGCAGGGCGACTCCAACGAACCTGACCGCCGTTGGGTTGACTTGCCCAAGCAGCAGATCCAGCCTGCCGAAATCGAACTGGTGGCCGAACTGGCAAGGGCTCCGGCGACGGTGGAGCAATTGCTCTCGCTCAAACCGGGCGACTTCATCGAACTTGACCTGAAACAAGTCATCCAGGTCAGGGTTTCCGGCGTGCCCTTGTTCGACTGCCGGTATGGCACCTCCAACGGAAAGTACTCACTGAAGGTCGATCAACTGCTGACCGCCACGAGCCAGGGTTGGCTGGCGGAAACCCCTGCAAATTGACGACGCCACGGTCTCGGGGTTGCTGATAGCCATCAACCAAGTGTCTCCGGCGAAGTTTTCCCGCTTGACGCCTACCGTCGCGGATGCTGACAGCAACCAGATGCTCGATATTTACTCATACAACTCTCGGTCGCGATGGGATGAGCGCGCCGCGGAGCCGCGGTCGTTGCGCGTGCCGACCATGGCGTAGTGGTCGATCAGATCGGTGTACCGGGCGGTGAAGTCGTCCTGCGCCGCCAGGTTCTTGAACGCCGCCGACAGGCTGTCGGTGCGATGCTCCTTCGGCGCACCACCCGCTTGCCATAACGCGTTCTGCAGGCCGCGCGACAGCGCCTCGAAGCTCTCGCCGCCTTCGGCCACCTCAGCATGTTCCCAGCGCAAGAAGGCAAGGACAAAGTGATCGAGGTTGTGCGGGAACGCCACCGTCGAGATCGTGACGCCGAGCGAATTCATCGCGGTGAAGTCCGACAGCCCGCGGTCGCCAGGGGCATGCTATTGCGGGAAGAACACTTCCTTGGGCGGACCCTGGACGGCGCGCCACTGGCGGGTGTGGCGCTGCAGCGTTCGCAGCATGTCGTCACCGAATTGATCGGGATGGTCGTCCTGGAGCTTGCGCAGCAGCGTGACCGCCATCGGCTTGGGCGCGCCCTGCAGCAGCGGAACGATCTCGGCGTCCCATACATCGGCGAATGGATCGGGGCGCAAACTTCAATAACGCCGTGGAGACTGCGACGGCAGCGACGGATCGCCATCGATACGGCGCGCGCTGCGCTCGCTGATACCGGCCTTGGCGGCCGCCAGTAGCTGCGGCTTGGATTTACGGATGCTCATGTAGAGGCGTACCTGCTGATCGGTGATACGGGTGCCTGGCACGGGGGCTGTCGACCAAGCGTTGTGTCCACGCGTGATGCCGACGCGGCGGCGACACGTAGCGGGCACTCGATCAGCGTTTGCCCTCACGTCGCAGCCACCTTTTGCCCCGACGGGCCCAGCAACACCACCAACGCCCCCGTCCCCCCATCGCTCGCCCGCGCCTGCGTGAACGCGATCACGTCTTTCTTCTGCACCAGCCAGCTCTTGACCTTGCCCTTGAGCACCGGCTCGCGGCCCGGTGAGCCGTTGCCTTTGCCGTGGATCACGCGCACGCAGCGCAGGCCTGCGCGGCGGGCGTCGTGGATGAAGCGGTTGATCCGCTCACGGGCCTCGTCGCGGCGCAGGCCGTGCAGGTCGAGTTGCGCCTGAATCGCCCACACACCGCGGCGCAGCTTGCGCACGACCTCGGGGCCGATGCCGGGGCGGCGAAAGCTGAGCGCGTCGTCGGTGTCGAGGAGTGATTCGACATCGAATTCGTCGGAGATCGCCTCCAGCATCACCGCGGCCTCGTCGCGCTCGCGCTGGCGGGCGGTGGCAGGGGGCTTGGGCCGATGCGGTGCGACGGCCACCTCGCGCAGCAGTGTGACGGCGCCCACGGTGAGCGCGAACAGGTCGCGCTCGAGCTGCTCGCGTGCCACGCGTTCGGCCTCGATGCGTGCGGCTTCGGCGGCGGCGCGCTTGGCTTCTTGCAGCGCCTTCTTGATCGCCGCGAGCTCGGCCAGCGTGCGGGCGTTCATCGGCTCGGCATCAGGGTCGACGCGTCACGGTGCTGCATCACGGCGCTGCATCATTCAAGCGCGTCAAAGCAGCCCGCGCTCGGCGAACGAAATCACCGCGCCTTCGCCGACGACAAGGTGATCGAGCACCCGCACGTCGACGAGCCTGAGCGCGTTCACCAACGTCTGCGTGAGGTACTCGTCGGCCTTCGACGGCTCGGCCGCGCCGGAAGGGTGGTTGTGCGCGAACACGACCGAGGCGGCGTGCAGTTCGAGCGCGCGCTTGACGACCTCGCGCGGGTAGACGCTGGTTTGCGTGAGCGTGCCGCGAAACATCTCCTCGTACTTGAGCAGCCGCGTTTGCGCATCGAGAAACATCACCGCGAAAACCTCGTGCGGGTGCTGGCCGAGTTGCAGCTTCAAGTAGTCCTTCACCTTGGTCGGGTGGTCGAAGGCCGGGCGGTGCGCGAGCTCTTGTGCCAACGCGCGGCGCGCGAGCTCGCTCACCGCGGCGAGCTCGGCGCGCTTGGCCGGGCCCAGGCCCTTGATGCGTTTGAGGTCGTCGGCCTGCGCGTGCAGCAAGCCGTTGACGCCGCCGAAGTGATCGAGCATGTTTTGTGCGAGCTGCAGCACCGTGCAGCCTTTGAAGCCGGTGCGCAGCAGCAGCGCGATCAGCTCGGCATCGGCGAGTGCGCCGGCGCCGTTGGCGAGCAGTTTCTCGCGCGGGCGGGCGTCGGCGGGGATGTCCTTGAGCGTCATGGGTGCGGTCGATTCAAGGGCATGGCGGCCGGCTCGTAAAATCGCGCCAGTCTATCGGCTGCGGTCGAATCGATTTCAGCCTTGCCTTCAGCCCAGTCAGGATTTCGCGTGAACCAAGTCCAACCGGGGTCGTTCCTGACCCTGCACTACCGCCTTTCGGGCCCCGATGGCGCCGACCTCATCAACACCTTCGACGACAAGCCGGCGACCCTGTCGCTCGGCACCGGCGTGCTCGCGCCGGCCATCGAGGCGCGCCTGCTCGGGCTGGCCGAAGGCACGCGGCAGTCGTTCGAGCTCGCGCCCGGCGAGGCCTTCGGCGAGCGCAACCCCGAAATGCTGCAACGCGTGAAGCGCGCGCTGCTCGATGAGTTCGGTGACGCGGGCGAGCTCTACAGCGTCGGCGATGTGGTGCAGTTCCCCACGCCCGACGGGCAGGGCGCTTACGCTGGCGTGGTGCGCGAGGTGATCGATGGCGGCGAGGTGCTGGTGTTCGACTTCAACCACCCGCTCGCCGGCCGGCCGGTGACCTTCGAAGTGCAGTTGATCGGGGTGTTGTGATGAATTCAGAACTGCAAGAAATCGTGCTCGCCGAGCCGCGTGGTTTTTGCGCCGGGGTCGACCGCGCGATCGAGATCGTCGAACGTGCGTTGACGAAATTCGGCGCGCCGATTTACGTGCGCCACGAGATCGTGCACAACACGTATGTCGTCAATGACCTGAAGGCAAAGGGCGCCATCTTCATCGAAGACCTCGCCGATGTGCCGCCCGGCGCCACGCTGGTATTCAGCGCGCACGGCGTGTCGCAAGAGGTGCGCAGTGAGGCGGCGCAGCGCGGCTTCAGCGTATTCGACGCAACCTGCCCGCTGGTGACCAAGGTGCACGTCGTGGTGGCCTAGCTGCACAAGGAAGGCTAAGAATTCATAATGATCGGCGACAAGGGCCACCCCGAGGTCGAGGGCACGATGGGGCAGCTGAACGAGGGCATCTACCTCGTCGAAGACGTGGCCGATGTCGCGACCGTGCAGGTCGGGCAGTCGACCAAGCTCGCGGTGGTGACGCAGACGACGCTGTCGGTCGACGACGCGGCCGAGATCCTCGCGGCCGTCAAGCAGCGCTTTCCGAGCGTGCGCCAACCGAAGCAGCAAGACATCTGCTACGCCACGCAAAATCGGCAGGATGCCGTCAAGGTGCTCGCGCCGAAGGTCGACATCGTGATCGTCGTCGGCAGCCCGACCAGCTCGAACAGCAACCGCCTGCGCGAACTCGCGCAGCG
>JANLUW010000512.1:0-2724 GCA_031363645.1 Rhizobacter sp.
CACCTGCCGCGCTGCCACCTGATCGTCGAGGCGCGTGTGTAGCGCACGCACCGTGCCCGCGAACGGCGCGACGATTTGGTGCTCCATCTTCATCGCTTCCATCACGAGCAGCAGTGCGCCGGCTTGCACGGCGTCGCCGGCCGCGGCAAGCACTTGCGTGACGCGCCCGTGCATCGGCGCGCGCAGTGCACCGGCGGCCGCGGCTTGCGTTGCTTGCGTGCCGGTCAGCCGCAGGTCGCGGAAGGTGGCTTCGGCGCCGTCGCAGAGCCACCACGAGTCGTCGCCTTCATGAATGCAGCGGGCGGTGACGGGCTTGCCGTCGACGAGCGCGTGCACGGTCGAGCGGCTCTCGCGCGTCAAGCCGGCGAGCGTGTGCCGCGCATCGCCACGGGTTGCGACGAGCGCGCGCGGTGTGCCGCTCAGATGCCAGGTTTCGGGTGCGCCGTCGAGCTCGATCTTCGATGCCGTGTCGACGTGATCCGATGAGGTCCAGCCGGCCCACAGGGGCGGCAGCGTGGCCGGCGGCAGCAGCGCGTGGCTGGCCGCGGCGAGTGCGCGCAACCATGACGGCACGTTGCTCGCGCGCGAAGCGTCGTCGGCGAAATGCTGGCCGAGGAACGCGGTGGTGACGTCGCCTTTGGCAAAGGCCGGGTGCCGCAGCAAGCGCGCGAGGAACGCGCGGTTGGTCGTGACGCCGAGGCACGCGGTGCTGTCGAGCGCATCGGCGAGGCGGTGGATCGCTGCGTCGCGCGTCGATGCGCGCGCGATCACCTTCGCGAGCATCGAGTCGTAGAACGGGCTGACCTCGCAACCGGTCACGAGCGCGTGATCGCAGCGCACGCCGCGCGGCGGCTGCCAGTGGCGCACGCGCCCCGATTGCGGCAGGTAACCGTGTGCAGGGTCTTCGGCGCAGAGCCGCGCCTCGATCGCGTGGCCGCCGGTTTCGAAGCGCGCGAGCGCCTCGTCTTGCGTCAGCGGCAACGCCTCACCGGCGGCGATGCGCAACTGCCACTCGACCAGATCGACGCCGACCAGCGCCTCGGTGACGGGGTGCTCGACCTGCAGCCGCGTGTTCATCTCCATGAACCAGAACGCGTCGCGTGCCGGGCTGTTCACGTCGAGCAAAAACTCGACCGTGCCCGCGCCGACATAACCGACCTCGCGCGCCACCGCCACCGCGACCTCGCCCATGCGCCGGCGCAGCGCGGGCGAGACGGCAGGCGAGGGCGCTTCTTCGATGATTTTTTGATGCCGCCGCTGCACCGAGCAGTCGCGCTCGCCGAGGTGAATGACGTTGCCGTGCGCGTCGGCGAACACCTGGATCTCGACGTGGCGCGCGTTCGGCAGCGCGCGTTCGAGCAGCAGTCGCGCATCGCCGAACGCGGCTTGCGCTTCGTTGGCTGCGGAGGTGATGGCGGCGTCGAGCATGCGCTCGTCGAGCACCAGCCGCATGCCGCGGCCACCGCCGCCGGCGCTGGCTTTGACCATCAGCGGAAAGCCGGTGCGCAGCGCTGCGGCGCGCAAGGCCTCGGGGCGTTGGTCGTCGCCGTCGTAGCCGGGCAGCACCGGCACGCCGGCGGCGGCCATGCGTTGACGCGCGCGCGACTTCTCGGCCATCGCCCACATCGCGGTCGGCGCTGGGCCGACCCAGACGAGGCCGGCGTCGATGACGGCCTGCGCGAACGCGGCGTTCTCGGAGAGGAAGCCGTAGCCCGGATGCACGGCCTGCGCGCCACTCGTGCGCGCGGCAGCGAGCAGCTTGTCGATGCGCAGGTACGAGTCGGCCGGCCGCTCGCCGCCGATCGGCATCACGGTGTCGCAGGCCTGGGTGTGCGGTGCGGCGTGGTCGGCGTCGGATGCGACCGCGATCGTTTTCAAGCCCATCGCCCGTGCGGTGCGCGCCACGCGTGTGACGATCTCGCCGCGGTTGGCGATCAGGAGTGAATCGAAGTGGGTCATGTGGTTGCGTCGTCAGGCCGCACGACCCACGTGGCCGGGCGCTTGGCTGACATCGCCGCGAGGCCCTCCGAGGCGGTGCCACTGCGAAGCGCGGCGGCGAAGCCTTGCGCGGCGAGGTCGAGCGTGGCGCCAAGCGGCTCGGTCGATCGACGCTGCAAGATCGCCTTGGTCGCCCGCAGTGCGGCAGGCTCGGCGCGGCCGAGTTCGGTGAGCAGTGCGTGCAGTCGCGCATCGAGTTCCGCGCCGTCGTGCAACTCGTCGGCGAGACCGCATGCCAGCGCTTGCGCGGCCGAGAGGCGTCGCCCCGTGAGGAGCAGCCGCCGTGCCGCGCCATGCCCGACCCGCGCCGCGATGAAAGGCGCGATCTGCGCCGGTGGCAGGCCGAGCGTGACCTCGGGCATTGCGAACTGTGCGTTGCTCGCCGCGAGCACGAAATCACACGCCGCTGCAAGGCCCGCGCCACCGCCGATCGCCGCACCTTCGACGACCGCGATCGTCGCGACCGGGCTGGCGTGAATGCGTTCTAGCAAGGCGCCGAAGCCGCGGTTCACGCCGACGATCGGGTCGACGCCATCGGCGGGCGGCAATGCCCCCATCAGCGCACGAAAGCCACTGAAATCGCCACCCGCGCAGAAGGTGCCGCCCGCACCGCGAAACACCAGCGCGCGCACATCGAGTTGCGACTCGGCGAGTGCGAGTGCGTCACCGAGGCCCGCCACCATCGCGTCGTTCAACGCGTTGCGTGTGGCCGGTGCGGCCAGCGTC
>JANLUW010000537.1:0-8111 GCA_031363645.1 Rhizobacter sp.
CTGGCCGGCGGCATCATCGGCGCGGTCGCCGGGCCGAACCTCGCGAGCGCGACGCGCGACGCCCTGCCCGTGCCGTTCGCGGGCGCATATGCGGCGCTGGTCGGCATCGCGCTGTTGGCCTTGCTCACGGTCTCGTTCATCGCGTTTCCGCCGTTGCCCAAGCCGAGCGCCGCCGCACCGGGGCGACCGCTGCGAGAAATCGCGCGCCAACCGGTGTTCATCGTCGCGGTGGCGGCCTGCGCGCTGGGCTACGGCGTGATGAACCTGCTGATGGCCGCCACGCCGATCGCAATGGCGCAGTGTTCGCATCCGTTCGCGAGCGCCGCGCTGGTGCTTGAATGGCATGTGCTCGGCATGTTCGTGCCGAGCTTTTTCACCGGCTCGCTGATCAAGCGTTTCGGCTGCCTGCCGGTGATGGCGGTCGGCGTGGCGTTGAACGCTGTCTGCATCGCAGTGGCGCTTGCGGGCGTCGAGCTGATGCACTTCACGGCGGCGCTGCTGATGCTTGGCGTCGGCTGGAACTTCCTGTTCATCGGCGGCACCACGCTGTTCACGCAGGCCTATCGGCCCGAGGAAAAGACGACCGCGCAAGCCGCGATGGACACGGTCATTTTCACGACGATGACGCTCACCTCGTTCAGCTCCGGCGCGCTCGTCACGACCCGCGGCTGGGCACTGCTCAACCTGGGCTCGATCCTGCCGGTGGCACTCGCCGGCCTGGCACTCGCGTGGCTTGCGCTGCAGCGGCGTACTGAACAGAATCGGGCTCCAACACAAGGAGGAGTGACATGAGCTTGCTTGATTCGGTGATCGGTGCCCTGGCCAATGCCCAACCCGGCGCGCAACCCCCGGCGCCCGGCGCAACACAGGGCGCACCCGGCTCGGTGCTGCTCAGCACGGTGATCGCGATGCTTGCCAACGGGCAGCACGCGCAGGGCGCCGGTGTGGGAGGCCTCGGCGACCTGATCGGCCGCTTCACGCAAGGCGGCATGGGCGACGTGATCGGTTCGTGGATCGGCCACGGCCAGAACGCGCCGATCTCGGGCGATCAGCTGTCGAACGTGCTCGGGTCGGACGCGATCGGCAAGATCGCCGCGCAGCTGGGCCTGTCGCACGGCGAGGCGGCCGGGCAACTCTCGCAGATGCTGCCCGACGTGATCAGCCGCTTGACGCCGCACGGCGAAGCGCCGAGTGGCGGCCTCGGCGACGACATGGGCGCGCTGCTCGGGCAGCTGATGGCGAAGCGCTAACCCCTGCCGCGCGCCGAGCCGGCGACCAAGTCAAACCGGAACAGCCGACATTCGATCGGCCCGTTCCACATCGGCACGCGGCGCGATTCTTTGAGGCGCATCGCGCTCGGCAGCTTCATGTCGGGGCTGAGCACGTAGGCGGTCCAGCCGGCGGCGTGTTGCGTGTAGGCGCGCTTCCAGTGGGACGAGAGGCGCGGAAAGAAGTCGCTCGGCGCTTCCTTGTTGTCAAAGCGGCGATCCTCCGCGGGTGCTCGTGCCGCCTTGCCGCCGACCTCGATGCGCTCGCCATACGGCGGGTTGATTATCAACGTGCCCGGCATGGCGGCCGGCAGCTCGGGCGCCGGGCGCTCCAGCGCATCGCCGCCGTTGAACGTGATCGCCGCTTCGACACCCGCGCGCTGCGCGTTGCGGCGCGCGAAATCGACCATGCGGAACGACACATCGCTCGCATAGATCGGCACGGCGCTCGCGTGAATGCGCGCTTGCGCGTGGCTGCGCAGGCGCTGCAACTCGGCGCGTTGGTCGTCGCCGATGAACGGCAACAGCCGCTCGAACGCGAAGCGGCGCTTGAGCCCCGGCGCGACGCCGCAGGCGATCTGCGCGGCCTCGATCGCGATAGTGCCCGAGCCGCAACACGGGTCGTGCAGCGCGCCACCGGCCTCGGCCGTGCCGCGCCAGCCGGCCGCGGCGAGCATCGCGGCAGCGAGGGTTTCTTTCAGTGGCGCGTCGCCTTTGTCTTCGCGCCAGCCGCGCTTGAACAGCGACTCGCCGGAGCTGTCGACGTAGATCGTCGCCTCCGCTTCACCGAGGTGCAGCACGATCTGCAGATCAGGGTGGCGCGTGTCGACGCTCGGGCGCTCGCCGGTGGCGTCGCGCAGCAAATCGCAAACGGCATCCTTCACGCGGAGCGCGGCAAAGTTGAGGCTCTTGAGCGGGCTGCGGTGTGCGGTGGTGTCGACGCGCAACGTGTGCTCGGGCGTGATCCACTCGGCCCATGCGACGCTGTGCGCGAGTTCGTACACGTCGTTTTCGTCGCGGTACGAACCGTGCGCGACCTCGATCAGCACGCGCTGCGCAAGCCGACTTTCGAGGTTCAGCGTCATCACGTCGAGCGGCTCGCCTTCGAGCGCAACGCCGCCACGCGCCTGGTGCACGCGGGCCTTCGGGAAGATGCGCTCGATCTCTTCGGCAAGCAGCGTTTCGACGCCGGCGGCGCACGGCAAAAACAGGGGCAAGGCCATGACTACATCGCCTTGCGCAACTGCGTCGGCGCGATCTTCAACGCGTCGCGGTATTTCGCGACCGTGCGGCGCGCGACCTGGATGCCTTGCTCGTCGAGCATCTGCGAGATCTGGCTGTCGGAGAGTGGCTTGACCGGGTTCTCGGCTGCGACGATCTGCTTGATCAGCGCGCGCACCGCCGTGCTCGAGGCATTGCCGCCGGCCTCGGTGTTCAGCGACGAGCCGAAGAAATACTTCAGCTCGAAGGTGCCGAACGGCGTGTTCATGTACTTCGCGGTGGTCACGCGCGAGATCGTCGATTCGTGCAGGCCGAGTTCGTCGGCGATCTCGCGCAGCACCAGTGGCTTCATCGCGATCGCGCCGTGGGTGAAGAAATTTTTCTGCCGCTCGACGATCGCCTGCGAGACGCGTTGGATCGTGTCGAAGCGCTGCAAGATGTTCTTCATGAACCAGCGCGCTTCCTGCAGCCGCGAGTTCAGGCCGGCACCAGCGCCGTTGAGCGCATCGGGCGTGCTGCGCGAGCCGGGGCCGCGCTGCGCACGGATCGCGTTCGCGTAGAGGTCGTTGATGCGCAGCTTGGGCATCACGTCGGGGTTGAGCGTGACCTTCCAGCCGCGGCCGGCCTTTTGCACGATCACGTCGGGGACGATGATGTTGGCCTCGGCGCGCGCGAACTGCCGCGCGGGCTTGGGTTCGAGCGCGACGATCAATGCCTGCGCTTCGCGCAGCATGACCTCGTCGGCACCGGTCACGGCGCACAGCTTCTTCAAGTCGCGTCGCGCGAGCAAATCGAGGTGCGACTTGCAAACGATGATCGCAATCGTCTGCGCCTCGCTGCGCGGCAGCAGGCGAAGTTGCAAGATCAGGCACTCGCCGAGGTCGCGCGCGCCCACGCCGGTCGGCTCCATGCTCTGCAAATAGCGCAGGCCGCATTGCAGGCGGTCGATCAGTTCGTCACGCTCGGCTTCGGGGTCAGCCTCATTGGCGGTGAGTTGCGTCGCGATGTCTTCGAGCGTGTCGGCGAGATAGCCGTCTTCGGTCAGCGATTCGATCAGCACCATCACCGCGGCCGCGTCGCCGGCCGAGAGGCGCAGGCTCAGCAGTTGCTCGCGCAGATGATCTTGCAGGCTCGGGATCGGCGTGTCGCGGTCGGCGCCGTCGAAGTCGTCGCCGTCGGGGCTCGCGCTGCTTTTGCCAGGGGTTTCACGGATGCCGTCGAAGTCTTCGCGCTCGGTGCCGTTTTCCCAGTCTTCGCGCTCGGTGCCGCCGAACTCGGCGGCGTCGAGCGGTGCGGCGGCCTCGTCGCCCGAGCCGACGCCGTCGGTGCCGGCTTCGGTCGCGCGCTCGGTCTCGCGCTCGCCAACGCGCTCGGCCGGCGTGGTCCGCTCGGCCAGCGGCTCGAACGCCGGGCTTTCGTCGCCGTCAGTCTCGAGAAACGGGTTCTGCTCGAGCATCTGCTCGACTTCCTGGTGGAGCTCGAGCGTGGAGAGTTGAAGCAGGCGGATCGACTGCTGTAACTGAGGTGTCAACGCCAGATGCTGCGACAGCCGGAACTGCAATGTGGGCTTCATCTCGAGCCCTACATGCGGAAGTTTTCGCCGAGGTAGACCTTGCGCACGTCGGCGTTGTCGACGATCTCGGTCGGCGTGCCCTCGGCCAGCACGCGGCCCTCGCTGATGATGTAGGCGCGGTCGCAAATGCCGAGCGTTTCGCGCACATTGTGGTCGGTGATCAGCACGCCGATGCCACGGTTTTTCAGGAAACTGATGATGCGCTGGATCTCGATGACCGCGATCGGGTCGACACCGGCAAAAGGCTCGTCGAGCAGGATGAAGCGTGGTTGCGTGGCGAGTGCGCGCGCAATCTCGACGCGTCGGCGCTCACCGCCCGAGAGCGAGGGCGCGGGCGAGGCGCGCAGCTTGTCGATCGAAAGGTCGCGCAGCAAGCCGTCGAGAAGTTTCTCGATCTCGGCGGGCTTGAGCGCTTTGCCGTGCGCGTCGATCTGCAACTCGAGCACTGCGCGCACGTTTTCCTCGACGGTGAGTTTGCGAAAGATCGATGCTTCTTGCGGCAGGTACGACAGCCCGAGCCGCGAGCGCTGGTGAATCGGCAGCAGCTCGGCGCGCTTGCCCTCGATCGTTATTTCGCCGGCATCGCAGCGCACCAGACCGACGATCATGTAGAAGCTGGTGGTCTTGCCGGCGCCGTTGGGCCCGAGCAGGCCGACGACCTCGCCACTGTCGACCGACAGGTGCACGTCTTTGACGACGGTGCGCGCGCCGTAGGCCTTGCGCAGGCCGGTGGCTTCGAGCCGGTGGGCTACGCCGGTCGCTTGCTCGGCGTTCGCGGCCGGCACGCTCAACGGTTGCCCTTGGACGGGAGTGGCGTGGCAGGAGCGGTCGCGGGTGCCGACGCACCGAGCGTCGGGCTCAGCTTCAGCGGCGCCGAGGCGGCAGCCGATGCCGCATCCGCCATCTCGGCAGCGGCTTCACTGCCTTCACGCGGCATCAGCACCGAGCGGATCCGGCCGCCGGGGTTGGCCGGCGTCGGCTTCGCGCTGTTGCCTGAAACCGTGATTTTTTCGGTGGTGGCGTCATAGACGATCAGGTCGCCGCTGGTGTCGCTGGCCAGCGTGGCACCGCGCAGCTGGCGCAGTTGGGCGCGGTTCACGAACTTGACCAGATCGGCCTTGCCGTCGTATTCGAGACGCTCGGCTTCGCCTTCGAAGTATTCGTTGACCCCGTCGCGCTTCTGGCGAAACGTGGCCGCCCGGTTCGCGGCCCCGAAGGCCACGGCGGTGTAGTAGCCGCTGGGCAGCTGCCGCACTTCGACCCGCTCGGCCCGGATCACCATCGTGCCGCGGCTGATGACCACATTGCCGGTGTAGACGATCGACTGTTTTTGCAGATCGGTCAGCGCCGAGCCAGCGTCGATGTTGAGTTGTTGCAGCCGGTCCGCCCGCTCGGCCTGCGCTGGTGCAGCCGTCGCGAGGGCCAGAACGAGCGCCACGACGAGAGCGATCGAAGGGCCGCCGAGCGCGCGCCGCAGCACGACAAATGGCAGTGAGAGTGTGGTGTTGGTCATAGAGGCATGAAACTTGCAGGCTATTCTAGCCCACGTGTTCGATACCTCGCAGCGCACTCAGCCTGGTTTGCGCAGCCGCTGCAACAGGAAGTCGGTGACTGCGAGCGAGCGTTCGTTGTCGCCGGCGAGCGTGCCGGAGGTGAAAAAGCGGCCCTGGATGCCGATCGCCGGCACGCCGTCGATCTTGTAGCCGTCGACCAGCTGATTCGCCTGCCTCAGTTTGGCGCCGATGCCGAACGAGTTGTATGCCTCCATCAACTTGGCGGCATCGATGCCGCTCTTGGTCGCGAAAGCGGTGATCTCGGCCGGATTGTCGAGCCGCTGGCGCTCGACGTGAATTGCATAGAACACCTTGCGCTGCATCGCCGGCACGAGGCCGAGGCTGTCGAGCGCGTAGAAAAGGCGCTGGTGCGCCACGTTTTCGGCGCGAAACGCCACCGGCACACGCCGAAAGGCGACATCGGCCGGTAGCTGCCGAGCCCAGATGTCGAGCGCCGGCTCGAAGGCCGCGCAGTGCGGGCAGCCGTACCAAAAAAACTCGATCACCTCGAACGTGCCCGGCGGCGCGCTGACCGGCACCGGCTGGGTCAGGCGAATGTAGTGGCGGCCTTCGATTGGCCCGCCCTGCGCGGTGGCGGCGTTAGGCAGCGCGAGCGCTGCGGTGCCGGCGGCAGCGCCGGCACCGAGCAGCGTGGTCGAGAAATGGCGTCGTTTCATGTCGGTCGAATCTCGGTGAGGTGGGCGGCGGCAGTAGCAGAGTCGAGACGGGTCAGCAAAGTTCAAGCCCGGCCGCAGGCGACTCAGCGCTGAACGCGCACCAGTGCCGCTTCGACGCCCGCGGTGGTGAGTTTTTCTTTGGCGGCTTCGGCGTCGCCCTTGTTGTCGAACGGTCCGAGGCGCACCCGGTACACGGTGCGGCCGGCCTGCTCGCGCTCGGTCAGCCTGCCCTCCAGGCCCAGCATCGCAAGCTTCGCGCGTTGCGCTTCGGCGTCTTCGGTGCGGCCGTAGGCGCCGGCTTGCACGAAGTAGCTGAACGGGTCGGCGCCAACGGCGCCCGATGCGCTCGCCGTGATCTTCGGCGCGGCGGGTTTGTCGGCCAGGATCGCCGCCGGGTCGCGTGCGCCGGCCGGCGCCGAAGCGCGCGCGCTCGACGTGGCCGACGCAGCCGGTGGCGGCGCAACGCCCCCGGTGACGGCTGGCATCGGCAGCGCGCCTGGCCCCGGCGTGGCCACCGGTGGTGGTGCGACGATTCCGCTCGCCGCGCCGTTCGGCTTGGCCGGGTTCTTGCCGTACAGGGGGCTGTTCGGGTCCCAGTTCTTGTTCTTCTGGGCCTCCGCGGCGTCTTGGTCGGCGGTGCGCTGCGGCACCTTGTTGACGAACGGAATCGGAACCTTGGTCACGTACAGCGCGACGCCGAGCGCCAGCGTGAGGCCGATCAGCAGACCGATGACCAAACCCACGGCAAAACCGCCGCGCTGCGATTTCTTGTTGTTGTCGTTCATGTCGATTCTGGCTGGGGTTCTGGGGTGTCGCGGTCCATGCGCTCGGGCGCGCTGACGCCGAGCACCGCGAGCGCGTTGCGAATGACCTGGCGCGTCGCGATCAGCAGCGCGATGCGCGCACGGGCCAGCGCGGCGTCGTCGACCAGTACGCGTTCGGCGGCGTAGTAGCTGTGGAACGCGCCGGCGATGTCGCGCAGGTAGAACGTGAGGTCGTGGGGCGCGAGGCCGGCGGCGGCGTTCGCGAGCATGGCCGGGTACTCGGCGAGCTCGAGCATCAGCGCGACTTCTGTCGGCGCGGTCAGCAGTGAAAGATCCGCCGCATTTTCGTCAGTCGACTCGAGCTTGCCGCCTTGATCGACGAAGTTGCGGATCACCGAGCAGATGCGCGCATGCGCGTACTGCACGTAGAACACCGGGTTCTCGTCGTTCTGCTTGAGCGCGAGGTCGACGTCGAAGGTGAACTCGCTGTCGGCCTTGCGGGCAAGCAGAAAGAAGCGCACCGCGTCGCGGCTGGTCCAGTCGATCAGGTCGCGCAGGGTCACGTAGCTGCCGGCGCGCTTGCTGATCTTGACCTCGACGCCGCCCTTCACCACCGTGACCATCTTGTGCAGCACGTAGGCCGGGTAGCCGACCGGCACGCCCTTGTCCGCGGCCTGCAACCCGGCGCGCACCCGCGCCACCGTGCCGTGGTGGTCGCCGCCCTGGATGTTGATCGCCTGCGCGAAGCCGCGTTCGTGCTTGTGCAGGTGGTAGGCGACATCGGGCACGAAATAGGTGTACGTTCCGTCGGACTTGCGCATCACGCGGTTCTTGTCGTCGCCGTAGTCGGTCGTGCGCAGCCAAAGCGCACCGCCTTCTTCATACGTTTTGCCGGCCGCGATCAAACGCTGCACCGTGTCGTCGACCCGGCCTGAAGAATACAGGCTCGATTCGAGAAAGTAGTGGTCGAAGCGCACGCCGAAGGCCTGCAGGTCGAGGTCTTGCTCGTGGCGCAGGTAGGCAACGGCGAACTGGCGGATGCTGTCGAGGTCGTC
>JANLUW010000546.1:0-8884 GCA_031363645.1 Rhizobacter sp.
CGCTAGTCGAGAGGCCGCTGGTCGCGACAGCGAACCATCGCTCTCGACCCGGAGCAGCTGTTCACAGACAAACACGGCGGACACCGGCTGCACCAGCCAACCGAGGAATTGAGCAGCTCAGCGGGCTGAATCAAGCCTTGGCGACAGTCCTTCCGCCAACAGTGCCTCAAGGGCATCAGGGAGTACCGGCTTGACCATGTGAGAGTCGAAGCCAGCCTCCAACGACAAGCGTTTGTCCTTTTCCTGGCCCCACCCGGTCAGGGCGATCACCACCATGTCCTCGCCCCACTGTTCTTGTCGCAAGCGGCGGCAGACTTCGTAACCGTTCAGCTTCGGCAACCCGATGTCCAAGAGCATGACATTCGGCCTGAACGTTTCCGCGATGGCCAATGCTTCCAGACCGTCGTGCACCGTCAAGGTCTCGTAGCCCGACATCGTCAGCATCATCGCCAAGCTCTCTGCCGCATCCACGTTGTCGTCGACAACCAGAATGCGGCGGTGTGCGATGGGGTGGACGGGGTCGGGTTGGTCGCTGCGCTCGTCCCCGACCGACAGCAAGGCCACCGGCAGGTGCACCACGAACTCGCTGCCTCTGCCAGTGCCGTCGCTGCGGGCTTCGACCGTCCCGCCGTGCATCTGAACCAGCCGCTGGACGATGGAAAGGCCGACTCCCAAACCACTTTGCGACCGATCTAGATGGCGGTCAACCTGAGTGAACATCTCAAACACGTGCTGGAGCATGTGGGGCGGAATACCGATCCCGTTATCCCGGACCGAGACCACGGCTTCGGCTCCCAGATGCTGCACGGTTAGTCGGATCTGGCCGCCACGCTCCGTGTATTTGGCGGCGTTGTTCAACAGGTTGGAGAACACCTGGACCAGCCGGGTCAGGTCAGCGTCCACAAAGATTGGGCCGGGTGCAATGTCGGTCAGCAACTCGTGATCGGCCTGATCGATGATCGGTAGACTGGTTTCGATGGCCTGCTGAATGGCGGTGGCCAGTTCGATACGCTCCCTGCGAAGATCGAACTTGCCCCGGCTGATACGGCTCAGGTCCAGAAGGTCATCGATCAGATGCACCATCTGCCCGAGCTCGCGTTCCATCATCGCGCGAACCTTCTCATTCTCTTCGGGGCCGCTCTTTGCCAAACGCATGATCTGCAAGCCGTTGCGGATCGGCGCCAGCGGGTTGCGAAGCTCGTGGGCAAGCGTGGCGAGAAACTCGTCCTTTCGCTGGTCCTGCTCTTGAAGACCAGCGACCAATTGCTCTCGCTCCTCCTCGCCGCGCTTCCGGTCGGTAATGTCAATTACCGTGCCGTCGAAACTCACCACCCGCCTCGTCGGGCCGGCCCCCTCGTAGCTTGACCGCCCATTGGCGAGCACCCAGCGCAGCGACCCGTCTGGGTGAACGACCCGGTATTCGATGGCGTAGGGGGTTGGGTTTTCCAGCCGGGTCGCCATTGCCACCGCCTCCAACACTGCTGGCTGGTCGTCGGGGTGGACGACCGCGACCGCTTGCAGATAGTCCGTCCACTCTTCGGTCGTGCCGAAAATTTCCCGGAACCGGGCGTCGGTCCGGGTGAAACGGGTCTCGGTGTCCACTTGCCACGTGCCAAGTTCAGCAGCGTCAAGGGCCAGCCGTCGCCGCTCCTCGCTCGCCCGCAGCAGGCTCTCGGCGTGGTTGCGTTCGGTGAGGTCACGGGTCACGGTGGCGTAACCGCTGACGTTTCCACTCGCGTCCCGAAGTTTCAGGAACGACCATGAGACCGGGATCAACTGGCCGGTCTGCAAGTGCTGAAAGTAGGTGTCCACGACCAAATGGTCCCCAGCCTCGGAGTCGCCAATCAAGCCGATGATGCGGCCCCGCTCGCTTTCGGGAAAGAAGTCGAGGAAGCTGATGCCGGCCACTTGGTCGGGTTGCAGCCCGCTCAACTCCATCCCGGCCCGGTTGACGTACACGCCCCGTTGGTCGAGTCCGGCCACGCCGATGAAGTCGGAGCTGGCGTCCACCAGAGCGGCGAACTGCTCCCGCTCTGCGTCGACCCGCCGGCGGTCGGTGACGTCACGGAAGAACGCCGTCAGACCGTTCGGCGCAGGGTAGACAGTGAGTTCATACCAGCGGTCTAAGTCCGGGGAGTAGGCCGTGAAGGACTCGCTCACCTGCGCGGCGAGGACGCGGCAATACACCCGCTCGAACTCACTGCCAGCCGCGCCGGGAAACTCCTCCCACAAGTTCTTCCCGATCAGGTCGCCGTGGGTGCGGCCCAGAAAGCGCAGGCCTGCCGCATTGATGTAGGTGATGCGCCAGTCGCGGTCAAGGGTGAAGAAGCCGTCGGTGATCGACTCCAGAATCTTGCGAACGCGCTCTTCACTGGCAAGGATTGCCGCTATTGCCGCCCGCCGCTCGGTTACGTCACGCACGAGGCCTTGAATCCGCCCGTCCGGCAGTTGGCGACCGGTAACCTCACCAACAAACACCGAGCCGTCCTTGCGACGGAACCGCCATTCGCTCCGCACCGCCTGGCCGCCCGCGATCAGAGCGATTCCCGGCCCGATGCGGGGCTCCTCGTACGGCTCGACCACGTCAGAAATAGAGCGGGCGAGCACTTCCTCACGGCTGTACCCCAACACTTCGCAGCCGGCCGAGTTCACGTCCACATACCGGCCTGCGGCGTCAGCCAAAAATATGCCGTCCACCGACTGGTCGAACAGCAGCCGATATTGCTGTTCACTGGCCCGCAACGCTTCGTTCGACTCCGGTCGCATCTGCGAGGCGAGCGTGTCGTCATCGGACTTCGCCTTGCGCGTGTGGGCCGTCAGGTCGCGCAGCGCCCCGGTCTGCCGCTCGCTGCGCGCCTGGGTCGTTACCTCGATGACAGGATGGAACAGGCCGCCGACCCGCCCGGCCTCGTCTCTGATGGGGCTGAACAAGAACGTGAAGAAGCACTTCTCCACGGAGCCGTGCCGCTCGAGCAAGATGTGCTGGTTTTCCAGGAGAGCCGTGTTGCCAGCCATGGCCGAGGCGTGCGCCTCGCCGATGTCCGGCCATGCTTCGCTCCAGCATTCGGAAAAGTTTTGCCCCATGGACCGCGGATGTTTGCCCCCGCAAATGACCCGGTACGCATCGTTGTAGAGCTGAACCAGGCCCGGCCCCCAGATGACGCAGATGGGCAGGTCCGAGGCCAGGCAGATGCTGACGGTCGTGCGCAGGCTCTGCGGCCACTCTGCCACCCGCCCAAGCGGAGTCTTTGACCAATCCATTGACTGGATCAAGCGGCCCATTTCACCGCCCGTCCTCAGGAAGGCCATGGGGTCCAAATCGGCTGCTGATTTTTCAATTTGATTCATGGGCGCTCTTGAGCGGGAGTCTGCGGCATAGCGTTGTGGCACTCAGGTCGAGAGGCATCGCATTTTGCACAAGCCCTTTGTCCGCTGCCTGACTCTCGCCCCTGCAAGGCGAAGCGCTGTAGGAGATGGAATCGTCTAAATGTCAGACTGCGCATGCATTCGAGACTAGCTTAGCCCGCCCGACCGCCTTGGCCGTACAGTTCAAACCATGGAACTCACCCGCTTCATCACCGACAACGTCGATGCGATCGTCGACGAGTGGGAAAGGTTTGCGCGCACGTTGCTTCCGGTGGGCAAGACGATGACCACACTGGCCTTGCGCGACCACTGCCGCGACATGTTGCTGGCTATCGCCGAAGACATGAAGACCCCTGAAACTCGCGTGCAACGATCGGAGCGGTCCAGGGGTGGCGGCCTGCCATCGGCCTCTCTTGAGAAGGCGGCCGAAGAGCACGGGGCTCTGCGCCAGATGGCGGGCTTCGACCTCATCCAGCTGGTCGCCGAGTTCCGCGCTCTGCGCGCAAGCGTGCTGTCGCGCTGGCATCAGTTCCAGGGGGCGGGCGCGGTGACGCCGGCTATTGAGGAGATCATGCTTTTCAACGAGGGCATCGACGATGCCCTCGCCGAGTCCGTCGAACGCTACTCACGTGAGCTTTCTGCGTCCCGTGACATGTTCCTGGCCATGCTCGGCCACGATCTCCGCGGCCCGCTCACTGGGATCAACATGTCGACATTTCTGCTCGGCAAGCCCGATCTGGCCGAAGCAGCACGGGGCAAGGCGCTGACGCGAATCAAGCGCGCTTCGGGCGAAATGAACCGCCTCGTGACCGATTTGCTCGAGTACACGCGGACCCGGCTTGGCCGCGGCATTCCCATCGAGCCCAGCGCCTGCGACCTCGGCCCTTTGTGCGAGGAAGCCGTCGAGGCGATCCGGGCAGGTCATCCGGAGCAGCACTTTGTCGCCGAGCTGTCGGGCGATCTGACGGTGGCGGCCGATGCGCCTCGCCTGCAGCAGGTCTTGGCCAATCTGCTCAACAACGCCGTTCAGCATGGCGACCGAAACAAGCCGGTCCTGTTGAGTGCCGACGGCGAAGAAAATGCAGTGGTGCTGAAGATCACCAACGCCGGCGATCCAATACCGGCCAACGCCTTGTCAACAATCTTCGAACCCTTGGTGCAAGCGCCGAGCGCTGGCGCGGACATGCATCAGCTCTCTAAGACGAGTCTTGGGCTCGGCCTTTTCATCGCTCGCGAGATCGTTCTCGGACACGAGGGAACGATTGACGTAAGCTCTTCAGCTGAGAGTGGCACGGTTTTCACGATCCGGCTGCCGCGCGCTGGTGCTCCGCTGTCCAGCCGACCACCCGAAGACTGACTTCAACCTCGCGTTCGGCTTGTTCACGCCAGTCGCAACACGCCTGCAACCGGACACCGGTCAATGCCTGACTAGCTGCCTTCGGCTGGTGCGACTGCTTCGGCAAAAGCAAACCCGGATCGGTTTTTTTTGGCAAGGTACATGGCCGCGTCAGCACTCCTGATCAGGTCCTCGCCCGTAATTCCATCAGTCGGGTACAGCGCAACGCCGATGCTGGCGCAGACTTCAAGCTGCACATTTTCCCAGAAGATCGGGTGTGCCAGACGTTCCGACACATTGATGGCGATCCGCTCGACGTTGTCTCGACCCTGCGGGTCAACCAATAGGTACAAAAATTCATCGCCACCGTTGCGACATACAGTGTCCTCGTCCCGGACGTGTCCAACCAGTCGGTTTGCGATCTCGAGCAACACGGCGTCGCCAGCAGCGTGCCCATGGATGTCATTGACACTCTTGAAGCGGTCCAGGTCGAAGAACATCACAGCAAGCGTCCAATGATGCCGCTTGGCCATCGAGATGGCCTGCTCAAGTCTTGCATCGAAAAGATCGCGGTTCGGAAGACCAGTGGTCGAGTCATGCAGCGATCGTCGCTTCGACTCTTGCTCAGCTTCCGTAGAGATGGTCAAGGCTGCAACTGACTCGGCAAGCGCCAACCTCGATGTCGATAGCTCAAGCTCGAGCTGCTTCAGTTCTTCAACGCCATGGGCCAGAGTTTCGGTCACTTTGTGCAAATCGTCTGCAACCTCTTGGACCTTGCGCTCAACTTTCTGGCCTTCGGCAAGGGCTTTGGGCGCGGACAAGGTCGTTGCTCCTTCGGCGATCCTCGACTGCATGGCGGCATTCGTTGCGCCGATGTCTTCGGCACACTCTTCGACCTTCTCCTTCAGCTCTTTGCTTTGTTCTAACGCGAGCGGTACAGGCGCGGACCTGTTGGTGCCGGTCTCAGTGCAGTTGTGGCGTGAAGTCATGTGGAACGGGTTCCTTTTGAGCCGCGATCTTGGCAGCCTGCGTCTCTTCATTGAGCCGAAGAGCTTTTTAGCCTACGAATTATTATGTCTCCAGATTTTTGCTCTGAAGTCGGCTCACGCGTGCCACCCCACACCTGACGGCGGCAGCGGCTCAGCGGCTTTCAGCGCATGAGTGGTGGGGACTATTTACGGGCTTCACCTGAAGCCATTCAACTGCGAAATCTTGCTGGTCTTGCAAATGCTCCCAAGCCTGACGCTTTTCCTCAGAAGAGGCCGCACGTCCGGCTATCGCCATTGCTATCTGCTCGACCGCCTTTGCCGCAGAATAACGAGGCAATACCACTCGTCTTCCACTGCGATCGATAACGACACATTGCCGCACAGGGCCGCGCAGGGCCGCGAGCGAACACCGGCTGAGACTCTGCTGAGATCAAGATCTCGTTTGTCGAGGACGCCTGCATGCTCATTCCAATCGACTGACGAGCCCTGCCGAGCGCATGGTGCTCGCGGCACAGTTTGTTGCCATGGCTGACCGCTGACAGCTGGAGCTCAATCGACGCCAAGTCATTGGCAAGCCTGTGGATGTGGTCGCCGTGCCAAGGCAGCGCGTAATAGGCGGTGGCAAGTTTCTGCTTCAACCGGATGTAGTGCCCCGTCAGCTGAGCGAACTTCACTGCAGATCTCCGGCTTGTAGTTCGCAAGTATTTCAAGCGACTGCAACAACCGCTGTCGGACAGAACCGCATCAACGAACCCGCAAATGCGGGGGGTGCTGCGACGCGCTCGTACTGCTTACAAGCAAAATCTAAGCAGTCGCCCGCCGCGTCGCATCCCCAGGCCAGGGGGCAACGTTGGTGCGGCCGGTCAAGGTGTCCGCTCGGTCACGGCATCACGTGGTTTGCGCGCCGCATCGATTCAAAATCGAATTAACGCCGCCTCGGACTTCCGAGCAGCCGCATGGTGCGTCGGTTCTGCGACCGTCGCTGTGCCGCTGCTGCTCATCCATGGAGTGCACGTCTGTTACTTTTTGTAATGTAGGCGACAACCATCGCGGCAACGTTGAACATTCGCAGCAATGACCGGACGTGCCAAGATGAAACTCGCTAGTTTTGAACACTTTCTTGCCAAACCCCGCGCGCTCCGTTTCGCCGGAGCCGGATTGCTGGCGGCTCTCGCGTTGACGTTGTCCGGCTGCGGCGGAGGTGGCAGCGACTCCGGTTCGTTCGACGTCACTGTCGTAGTTGCTGGCCAGCCGAGCGGCGGCACTTATGGGCCAGGAAGTTCGCCTCCGGTATACGTGAGAGCCGGTCGGACCATCGAACTCGACGCGAGCGAACCGGTCTATTGGACGCTGTACGTCGCCGGCACCGCTGTCAGCGGGACCGGGACGATCGTTCACTATGCAGGCGCCGACGTGACGCTGATTGCAGAAAGCTCATCTCGTATCGCTGTCGACACATACGCAGCCTTCCCACTCTCAAGCCCTATTCCGATCACGCTTGTCGCCACGTCGACCTTCGACGCTGCAACGGTTGCTACGGTCAATCTGCTCATCACGAATTGACGGACCGTGGCGAGACGGACTCATCACGCACCTCTCATCAAATAACCCGAAGGCAGTCGAACGCACAGTCGACGGCGACACCGGCGCGATGAAGCCGGCAGGACCGACAAGTTTTTCACGTACACGAGCTAATAGGCAGAGCAATCAACTGCGTAAAAAAGGAAGAATCGCAAATGGACAAATCAATGATCAAAGGTGTTGCCGTCGGTGGCCTGGCGATGGTGGTGCTTGGCGCGAGTGGAGTCACTGGCTACAAGGCGCTGACGAAACCCATGTTTGCGGAGGTGGTCGCTGTGAAGGAGCTCACCGAGGCGGTAGTCACACCGCATGAGCAATGCCAGGACGTGCAGGTTCAACATCAGGCAGCCGTGAAAGACGAGCGCCGTATTGCTGGCACGGTCGTCGGCGGGTTGGCGGGGGGCCTGTTGGGAAGCGCGGTGGGTGGCGGAAATGGTAAGACACTGGCGACAGTCGCGGGAGCCGCCGCGGGAGGTTACGCAGGAAACCAGGTCCAGAAAAACATGCAGAAGAATGATGTCGTCACGACTTCGGAACATCGCTGCAAGACTGTAAACATAAAGTCGCAGAGAGTCGTTGGCTATAACGTAACGTACCGTCTGGATGGGAAGGACAGCATCGTGCGGATGCCATTCAAGCCGGGCGCAACGCTTCCGGTGAAGGACGGGCAGGTGGTGACGACGCCGTTGGTCGGGGCAACGTCATAGGCTCCTACATTTCTCAAATTACCGAAACGTCGTCGATGTGTGCTTACGCGTACTCGGACACTGCAGCTATTAAAGGAAAAGGAGCCAAGGCTCCTTTTCTCATGGGCGCATTTACAGAGCGTGCGGCACGTTTTCGCTGCTGTCCCATTGTTTGTCGAAGTACGCAGAATCTTCATCGTTGTGCGGCGGCAAACCCATCAGAATGCCGCTCTTCTTGATGCGCTCTTCGTAGTGCTTGATGCGTTCCTCCAGGTTGTTCCAACCCACAAGCGCACCCACCAAGCCGCCAGTTGCAGCCCCTGCACCGGCACCAGCGACCGCTGCCGCGATCTGCCCTGCAATCACGAGACCCAGTCCTGGCAGGACTAGCGACGTACCGATTTCGGCAACGCCGGCCGCGATGGCGAGCACCATCAGCGATGCTACTCGTGCTGACCCGTTGCCTCACGTAGTTTGCTACCCGTCGGATTGTCCGCCGGGGGCAGAACAACGTGACGAGGCAAATCAGCATGACAACGCGCAAGGAGTTGGTCCAGGCGCTGCGGGAGAGGTATCGCAGCGCGCCGTTCGGCGAGCGGATCAAGATTTTCGATGAATTCGTGGCCTTGACCGGCTATCACCGCAAGCATGCGATCCGGGTTCTACGCGACGAGGTTGTGAAGACAAGTGCTGCGCCAGCACGGAATCGTCTCTACGACGAGGCGGTTCGCCAAGCGCTGACGATGCTGTGGGAGGCGGCAGATCGGGTCTGCGGCAAACGGCTGAGGGCGCTGATCCCGCTGCTGGTCGATGCCATGGAACGTCACGGCCATCTCGACTTGGCTCCGATCATCAGAAGCAAGGTGCTGCAGGTCAGCGCAGCGACCATCGACCGCATGCTCGCCGCCGCGCGCTTGCACATCGAC
>JANLUW010000548.1:0-3212 GCA_031363645.1 Rhizobacter sp.
ACACCAGCGAGGCGACGCGCTGGCCGCCGAGCTTGAGGATCGAGGGCGTGCCCGAGTGCGCGGGGTCGAAGTAATCGTAGTGCGGCTTGTACTCGGCGCCGGGGCCATAGCGCAGCACCTGCAGGCCCTCGCCGTTCTCGAGCGGCCAGTCGAGCAGCACGGCCATGCGGGCCTCGATGCGGGCCACGACTTCGTGCTCGCCGCGCTCGAAGAACATGCCCTGGCTGGTGCGCGCTTCGTTGACCTCGCTGGCGCCGGTGTCGGTCTGCACGGTCTCGGAGCGGGCGAGGCGTTTGGATGCGAGCGCGATCATCTCGTCGCACTCGGCGTCGCTCAGCAAGTCACCGAAAACGACGACGCGCGGCGCCAGCAAATTCACCAGCACCTTGACCTCGCGGTCACCGGCCCAGACGCTCGTGCAAGTGCCGTGCGGCAACGGCTCGGGCACGCGCACCGGCACGGGCAGAGCAGCGGCCATGGCCTTCGCATCGAGGTGGCCGGTGAGCACTTCCTCGAGCGCGGCGACGGCCGAATCTTCGTTCCAGCCGCTTGCCAGCATCGAGGCCAGCACCGCATCGGGCGAATGCCCGGTAGTCGCGTGCTCGACGATCCACGCGCGCAGTTCGGGCGTGACGGGCTGGTTCTCGCTCATGCCTGAATTTTGCAGGATGCGGCCCGCGAGCACGTCACTCGACGCGGCGGCGAAACACGAGCCGGTCGCGCACCGATGCAGCCGGCTCGAACCGGTAGCCCTCGGCATCGAACGCCTCGAGCCCGGCCGGCGTGGCGATGCGCTGGGTGATCGCCTGCCGCGCCATCAGCCCGCGGGCGCGCTTGGCGAAGAAGCTGATGACCTTGTACCGGCCGTTCTTCCAGTCCTCGAACACGCACTCGATCACGCGCGGCACGAGCACGCGTTTGCGGTCGGCCACGCGAAAATATTCGGTCGATGCGAGGTTGACGATCACCGGCGTGGCGTCGGCTGCGGCGCGCTCGTTCAGGTGCTGCGCGACCGCATCGCCCCAGTACGCGTAGAGGTCCTTGCCGTGCCGGTTCGGCAGGCGCGTGCCCATCTCGAGCCGGTACGGCTGCAGCCGGTCAAGCGGCCGCAGCACGCCGTGCAGGCCACTCAGGATCGCCACGTGCCGTTGCGCCCAGCGCAGGTCGGCAAGGCCGAGTTCCGGGGCGCGCAGGCCGCCGTACACGTCGCCATCGAACGCGAACGCAGCTGGTTTGCTGTTGGCCGGCGTGAACTGCGGCGACCAGGCTTTGTAGCGCTCGACGTTCAGCGTGGCCAACGCGTCGGACAGGTCCATCAACTCGGCCACGTCGGCGGCGCTGCGTTGGCGCATCAGCGCGATCAGTTCGGCGGCACGCTCGACGAAGAGCGGGTCGGTGGCGAGCTCAGCCACGCCGCGCGGGGTCGGCGTGTCGTAGTCGAGCGATTTGGCGGGGGACAGCAGGTACAGCATGGCCGCGATTATCGCGGCCTGTGTCGGGTTTTTTGCGCGCACGGCGCGGTGCTATTTCTTCGTGCCGTCGACAGCGTTCTTGGTCTTGTCGGCAGCGCGATCGACCTGGTCGCCCATCTTCTTCGCGGTCTTGTCGACGCCCTTGCCTGCCCGCTCTGCGGGGCCTTCATCAGGTTGGCATGCGGCCATCGCGAGCGAAAACGTAACAACGATCGCGCACGTGGCGTTGCGAGCCCTGAGCATGGCGTTCTCCTGGGGCTTTGCGGCGGGTCGACGGCGCGACTGCGCCCGACTAACGCCCCCTTGGACGCACTGTAAGGACGGCGGCTCGCCGTGTCGTCCGGACGCGCTCGCGAGGTGCTGTCAGCCCCTTCCTACAGCCGCAGGCTCACCTGAAATCGCGACTGCGAGTGGCAAGCCCGTGCAGCAGATCGGAGTGGTCGATCGCCTTCATCACGACCAAGTGCATCACTGCGCCCTCGGCCTGCCCGTCGGGCCCCTCCTGGCGCTGCCAGCGGCCGAACAGCGTCAGCAGCTTCGCCGCGAGCAGCGGTTTGCGCTGCGAATCGACGACCGCTGGCCAGACGATCGCGTTGATGGTGCCGGTGTCGTCTTCGAGCGTGACGAACATCGTGCCCTTCGCTGTCTCGGGCCGCTGCCGGTGCGTAACCAGCCCGCTGGCGCGCGCGAGCCGCCCGTTCGGGTAGCCGCGCAGCACGGAGGCCGGCTGCACCCGAAAAGCCGCGAGTTGCTCGCGCAGCAACGCGAGCGGGTGGCGGTTCAGCGTGAGGCCGAGGGCGCGGTAATCGGCCAGCGTTTCCTCGGCTTCGGCGGGCGCCGGCAAGGTGACCGTGAGCTCATCGACACGCGTTTCGCGCAGCATCGGCGTGGGCCGCGTGTCGATGCCGGCCACGGCCCAGGCGGCTTGGTGGCGGTGACCGGTGAGCGCATGCAGCGCGTCGGCCTGCGCGAGGCATTGCAGCGCGTGGGCATCGAGCACGGCGCGGCGGGTCAGGTCTTCGGCATTCGTGAACGCGTGCTGCGCGCGGGCGGCGACGATGCGCTGCGCGGCGTCGGCCGAGAGGCCAGCGACTCGGTCGAAGCCGAGGCGCACTGCTTTCAGCGCGCCCGCCGCCAGCGGCTCGAGCGTGCTTTGGCCGGCGCTCGCCGTCACATCGACCGGCCGCACCTCGACGCCGTGGGCGCGCGCATCGCGCACCAGTTGCGCGGGGGCGTAAAAGCCCATCGGCTGGCTGTTGAGCAGGGCCGCCAAAAACGCATCGGGGTGGTGCCGCTTGATCCAACAACTGGCATAGGCCAGTTGTGCGAAACCGGCCGCGTGGCTCTCGGGAAAACCGTATTCGCCGAAGCCCTGAATCTGCTTGAAGATGCGCTCGGAAAAGTCGGCGTCGTAGCCTTTCTCAATCATGCGGCCGACCAGCATCTCGTGATAATGCCCGAGCCCGCCCTTGCGCTTCCAGGCGGCCATCGAGCGGCGCAGGCCGTCGGCCTCGCCGGCAGTGAAGTCGGCCGCGATCATCGCGATCTGCATCACCTGCTCCTGAAAGATCGGCACGCCTTTCGTGCGCTGCAGCGCCGGGCGCAGCTCGGGTGGGTATTCGATGGCGTCGTCGTCGAGCCCGCGGTTCTTCAGGTACGGATGCACCATGCCGCCCTGGATCGGCCCGGGCCGCACGATCGCGACTTCGACCACCAAATCGTAGTAGCAGCGCGGCCGCA
>JANLUW010000577.1:0-10077 GCA_031363645.1 Rhizobacter sp.
CTTCCACCGCCGGGTTCCACCACGGGTCGATGTGAATCACGGTGTCGGCCGCCGTCAAGTTCAGCCCCAGGCCACCGGCTTTGAGGCTGACCAGAAAGACGGGCACCGCCCCGCTTTGGAACAGCGTCACGCGCGCACCACGCTCAGCCGTGGGTGTCTGGCCCGTCAACGCCAGCCAATGTATTTGAAGGGCATCCAGCTCGGGCTCAATCAGCGACAGCATCTCGGTGAACTGCGAAAACACCAGCACGCGCCGGCCTTCGTCGACGAGCTCGGGCAGCATGTCGCGCAGCCACTCGAGCTTGGCGCGCGGCATCGTCGCCGGCAGCTTGCTGCCCTTCACCAGCCAGGGGTCGCAGCACACCTGGCGCAGCTTGAGCAGCGCGTCGAGGATCGAGATCTGGGCGCCGTTGAAGCTCTGGCGCGCGAGCACGCGCCGCACCTGCTCGTCGGCGGCCACGCGCACGCTTTCGTACAGCGCGCGCTGCGCGCCTTGCAGCTGCACGAGGCGAATCACTTCGGTCTTGGTCGGCAGCTCGCTCGCCACGTCTTCTTTGCGACGCCGCAGGATGAACGGGCGCACGCGTTGCGCAAGCAACTCGGCGCGCACGGTTTCGCCGTTGGTCTCGATCGGCTTGCGCCACAAGCGCGCGAAGCTGCGCGTGTCGCCGAGAAAACCGGGCATCAAGAAATCAAAGTGCGACCACAGTTCTCCGAGGTGATTTTCGAGCGGCGTGCCGGTCACGCACAGGCGGTGCCGCGCGGTCAGGCGGCGCAGTGCGGTGGCGCTGCGGCTCGCGGCGTTTTTCACCATCTGCGCCTCGTCGAGGATCAGCAGGTGCCATGGTTGCGCTTGCAGCGCGTCGATGTCGCGCCACAGCAGCGGGTAGGTCGTGAAGACCACGTCGTGCTCGGCGATGCGCGCGAAATCGCGGGCACGGTCGGCGCCTTGCAGCGTCAGCACGCGCAAGCCCGCCGCGTTGCGGGCGGCTTCGGCCTGCCAGTTGGCGATCAGCGAGGTCGGCAGCACGACGAGGGCGGGCAGGGTGGGCAGCTGCTCAGAGGACGCGGCCGCGTCGCTTCCCCGGCCGAGCCGACCCGCGTGTTTTTCGATCAGCAGGTGGGCCAGCACCTGCGCGGTTTTGCCGAGCCCCATGTCGTCGGCGAGGATGCCGGCGAGCTGGTGCTCGCGCAGGTACTGCAGCCACGCGAGGCCGTGCAACTGGTAGGCGCGCAGCGTGAGGCCGAGGCCTAAGGGCGCCGCCACATCGGGCGGTGTGCCGGCGGCGCGCAGGCGCTTGGCGAGTGTCGACAGGCCGGCATCGCCTTGCAGTTGCCACGCGCCGTGCTCGCCGGCGCGCGCGGCCTGCGTGTCGAGCAGCGTCAGGCGCATCGCCTCGATGCGCTGTGCCTCCCAGGTCGAGAGCCGCAGCGGGCCTTCTTTGCGGCGCGGGTCGGTGAGCAGGTCGAGCATCGCGCCGACGATGGCCTTGAGCGGCCCCGCCGGCGCGTCGATGCGGCGGCCGCCGGGGGCGCGCAGCGCGATCGGCGCGGTGTCGGCAATGGCCGCGAGCTCGCGGGCATCGAGCCAGCGGCGGTCGCGCTTCAACAGGTCGGCGAGCAGCGGCGCGAGGTCGAGCGTTTCGCCGTCGACCTCGATGCCCAGGCTCAGCATGAACGAGCCCTCGCGCACCGGCTGGCGCAGCGCGACGATGCCGTCGGGCGCCTGCGCCTGAGCGTCGCCGGTGACCGGGTCGATCACGAGTCGCCAGCGATCGACCGCCGCGCTCAGGTGCGCAAAGCCCGGCTGCACGACGATCGTCCAGCCGAGCGCGCGCAGCTTCGGCACCTGCACGGCCCAGAAATCACCGAACTGCGATTCTTCGGCAAGCGACCACAGCCCGATGTGGCTAGCGCCGGCCTCACGGTCGCGCCACTGGATCGCCTGCATCGGCAACGCACGCAACCCGCTCTCGGTGAGCGCATCGCGTGCATCGGCTTCGGCCGAGAGATCGCGTTGCAGCAGCACGCGCTCGCTCCACGCGCCACGCAACAACTCGGTCGGCTTCGGGCGGGTGTTGAGCACGCCGATCGGCGCGGGCGTTTCCCAGGTGAGGCCGGTGTCGGTGCGGTAGGTCCAGTCGACGCGCGCGACTGTCAGTTGCGCGCCGCGGATGCCGAAACCGCCCATCGCACGCAGGCCGAGCAGGCCGTCGCCGCGGGTCAGGGTTTGCAGCGTCAGGCGCGGGATCAACTCGCCGGGTACGGCCGGGTCGGTGAGGCTAGTGGGGCTCGTCGGTTTGCGACGCGACGGTGACACAGCTTCGGGAACAGGCGTGTGCACGGCCTCGGGTGCGTCGCGCAGCAACGCCATCACGCGCGCGGCATCGGCATCGGGCAGTGCGGGCAGGCCACGCAGTTCGGCAGCGTCCGCGCCACGGCGCAGGGCTTCGAGCCACAGGTCGCTCGCGGTGTCGTGCGGTGAGGTTGCGGGAATGGATTCGGGGGCAGCAGGCATCGCGCGATTGTCGGGCGTCGACGCGGGGCGGCGACGCCATCCTTCGATCGGTCAGCGTTGCGCGCGGCGGCGGCGCACCACCCACCCCATCACGCATTGGCCGACGCGGTGGCCGGCGCGGCGTAGCTCGATGCATACGTGCCGTCGAGCCGCGCCTCGCGCGCCAACGGCGTTTGCAAGTTGGTGCCCTGGCGCTCGCCTTCGATCGTGCAGGATGGCGGCGAGTGGCGAGTAACGAGTGGCGCGTGCAGCGGTCGGGTTACGTTCACACTCAGCCCGAGCCGACTTTGCACGGACTGGGCAAGAAACTCTCAAACGCTCAGCGCGGCGCCACCCAACGTGCCACCTGCTCAGCGACCCATGCGCCGTCGTCGAGCGGCAAGTCGTGCCCGGCCTCCGCGTGGACCGCGATGTCGGCATGCCAGCGTTGCGCCAAGTGCAGCGAGCACCGCACGTCGACCAACGCGTCGCGCGCGCTCGCGAGCACCAGCATCGGCACCCCGGGCGCAATCGCCGGGGCACTGAAACGCGCGGCGGCCAGCAACTGGCGCAGGGCGTTCGCCTTGGAAACGGGCCGGAGCCGGCGCAGTTGGACCCAGTCGTCGAGCACGTCGGCCGCGGCGGTGGCGTTGCGACTCGTCAGTCGCAACACCTCCTGTTCGCAACACGCATCGGTGTTCGACAACAGCGCGAGCCGCAGCAGCGTGCCGTAGTTCGCAGGCAGCAGCCGTCGATGCCACGGGTCGAACGGCCGCAGGCTGGTGTTGATCAGCGCGCAGCCGGCGATCGCCTGCGGATCGGTGCGCGCCCAGTCGATCGCGACCATCGCGCCCATCGACATCGCGAGCAGCCGATATGGCGGCGCGAGGCCCAAGCTGCGCACCTCCGCACGGCACCAGTGCGTCATCGCCTCGATGCGGGTGGGGCTGTCGAGCTTGGTGTGCAGGCCGTTGCCCGGCAAATCGAGCGCGACCACGCGCGCACCGTCGAGTTTTTGCTGCAGCAACGCGCCGAACCCGCCCCAATGACCGCTCTCGCGCGTCAACCCGCGCAGCAAGATCCAGGTGCTCATCGCCGACCCTTGCGGTACCAGCGCGCCAGCGCGAGTTCGCGTTGACGGTGCCGCTCGGCGCCCGCCGGCAGCCAGCGCGCCTGGCTGCACGCGGCGCGGATGATGAAGTCGAGCCAGACGAGGTGGCGGCGCAGCACGCGCTGCTGGCGGTGCAGGATCATCGGGTTGAACAGGCCGTGGCGCGAGAACAGTTGGCGCGGGTTCTTGCGCACCCACAGCCACGAACCCATCTCGAGCGTCAGCGGCAGGAACACCGTGCCGGGCCGCGCCTTCAGGTAGAGGTGATCCCACAAATCGCCGTGCGCGAGGTATTGGCGGCTTTGCGGCTCGATCACGTAGCGGTGGTGCAGCAAGGTTTCGTCCATCGTCTCGCACAGCGCGTGGATCTCCGGCAGGTGCTCGATCGGCCGCGCCGTGTGCGCGAACGGAAACCAGATGCGGTCGTGCAGGCCGAAGCCCGAGTGGCAATCGACCGCGATGCTGAACGGCTGGCACAACAACTCGTCTTCGACGACGCGGCACAGCGCGGTGCTCTCCGGTTCCATTGCCGCGGCCAGCGCGCCGCGGTACCACGGCAGCGACGCGCTGATGCGCTGGCCGCCAACCAGGTAGGGCACGCGCTCCAGTGCATCGACCGGCGCATTGCGCATCAGGTCGACACCATTCGGGTTCGCGCGCGTGCCGAGCGCGAGGCCGCCCGGGTTGACGATCGGCACGAACAACAGGCGCATCGTTTCGAGCTGACGATGCAAGGTTTCGTCCCAGCGCAGGCGCATCACGAGGCTGCGCAGATGCGCGATGACCACCTCGGCGCCGATCCGCTCCAACCCATGCACGCCGCCGAAAAATCCGACCGCCGGTGCATCGGCGCGCGTGCTGCCGAGCAAGAACGCATGCACCGGCAATGGCACGCCACCGACCGACACCTCGCACAGCAAGCGGCGCTCGACATGCACACCGGCCATCCGCGCGAGCGCCTCGAGCGCCAGCAGCTCGGGCGGCGTGCCCGGGGTCATGCGCGCGCGGCGAGTGCGGGTCGGGTCGCGGGACGGGCAGGGCGCATCACGAAACTGTCACAGAGCGTGGCTAAGGTAAGGGCAATACCCAGTCGATTTGGAGCCGCACCATGAGCCCACTCGTTCAACTCCGAACCAGTCTCTCGGCCCTGCCGCCGCTCAGCGCATGGCTGTGGGGCGCCGTTGAATTTTTTGCGCTGATGCGCTCGCGCTGGTCGGTGCGCTCGCGTCGCTCACGCCAAATGACCAAAGCGTGATCGATGCGCGCGATGATCGAGCGGCGGGTTGCGGCGCCTGCAGTGAGGTCGGCGAACGGGAAGGTGGGCAAGGGCAGGTCGCGCATCGGTCTTCTCCTTGGCAAGTGATCTGCGCGTATCGTCGCGCCGTGCCGTGACATGGGCGTGAGGGCGGCGTGACGCAGCGATGACTTTGCGTTGCGGCGCCGGATGTCACGGCTGCGTCACACCGGGCGCGCAGGCTCGGTTCTCTCAGCGAGGATTGCACGATGAACACATTGCCGACCCCGACAAAAACGCCGATGGCGCTTCAATGGCTTGAAGGCCGCGATGCGCGTGATCCGCGGAACTTCCGCGATGCCGACAAAAGCGAGCGCGTGAAGCGCGCGCTGCTCTCCAACATCGACGGTCACCGCAATGTGATCGAACTCGAAAGCTTCGCCCGAGCGATGGGCCTGGCGCCCGATGCGTTGCAGCGGCTGCGCGGCGAAGGCTTGATCGATCTGGCGGATTGAGCGTGGCGTCCGCACCCACCTCCCCACCCACGCGCCGGCACGCCTTGCGCCTGATCGCCGCGAGCGGTTTGAGTGCCGGCGCCGGCCTGCGCGACGTGCTTGCGCAAGCCGCCGCGCCTGCGATCGTCACGCTCGACGGTGCGCGCCCGCAAATGCCTTCGGGCGTGATGAGCGGCGACGTGACCGACCAGCGCGCCATTGTCTGGAGCCGGGCCGATCGGCCGGCGCGGATGATCGTCGATGTGGCCACGACCGAATCGATGCGCGGCGCCCACCGCATCGTCGGCCCGGCCGCGCTCGAAGCGAACGACTTCACGGCGCGCGTCGACTTCTCGAACCTCGCGCCAGGGCAGACCCACTTCTACCGAGTGCGCTTCCAGGACTTGGCCAACCCGAAGGTCTACAGCGCGCCGCAGAACGGCCGGTTTCGCACGCCTTCGCACCGGGCTTCGAGCACGCCGCGAGACCTCGTGTTCGCGTTTTCGGGCGATGAAGCCGGGCAGGGCTGGGGCATCAACGAAGCCTGGGGCGGCTACCGCATCTACGAAGCGATGCGCCGCTTCGAGCCCGACTTTTTTATCCACTCGGGCGACCAGATCTACGCCGACGGGCCGTTGCAGGCCGAGGTCAAGCTCGACGACGGCAACGTGTGGACCAACCTCGTCACGCCCGAGAAAAGCAAGGTCGCCGAAACGCTCGCCGAGTACCGCGGTGCCTTCGCCTACAACTTGCTCGATGCCCACAAGCGGCGCTTTTGCGCCGAGGTGCCGATGCTGGTGCAGTGGGACGACCACGAGACGCGCAACAACTGGTACCCCGGCCAGCGCATCGGCGCAGCCGAGAAGCGCTACCAGGAGCGCGACGCATCGCTGCTCTCGGCGCGCGCGAACCGTGCGATGTTCGAGTACAACCCGATGCGCTTCGACACGGTCGATCCGACACGGGTGTACCGCGCGCATCGCATGGGACCGCTGGTCGACGTGTTCATGCTCGACGAGCGCAGCTACCGCGGCGCGAACTCGCCGAATCGGCAAACTGCTCCCGGCCCCGATGCCGACTTTCTCGGGCCGGCGCAGATGCGCTGGTTCAAGCAGGCGCTCGTCGATTCGCGTGCCACGTGGAAGGTGATCGCGAGCGACATGCCGCTGTCGATCGTCGTGCCCGACCTCAACGCCGATGTGCCGCCCGGCACGTTCGAGGCGTGGGCGAATGCCGACGATGGCGCTCCCTCGGGACGTGAACTGGAGGTGGCCGATTTGCTGCGCTTCATCAAGCAGCGCAACATCAAGAACGTGGTGTGGGTCACCGCCGACGTGCATTACGCATCGGCCACGCATTACCGGCCCGAGCGCGCGCAGTTCACCGATTTCAAGCCGTTCTGGGAGTTCGTCGGCGGCCCGCTGCACGCCGGCACGTTCGGCCCCGGCGAGATCGACAAGACCTTCGGCCCCGACGTGAAGTTCGTCAGCGTGCAGCCCGGCATGAAGCAGAACCGACCGCCGAGCGACGGGCTGCAGTTCTTCGGCATCGGCCGGGTCGACGCGCGCAGCAAGGCGCTCACCGTGTCGCTGCACGGCCTCGACGGCACGAAGCTGTATTCGGTGGAGTTGCCGCCTGAGGCCTGACGCCGAGGGTCATCGGGTCGACATCTCGCGCCGCGATAATCCGCGCGAATGAACGGATGCCCGCTCGCCAGACGATTGCCTATCGACCGCATTGCTGCGCTGGGTCTCGCGCCTTCGTTCGTGTTGTCGCTCGCGCTGTGCGCGGCACCTTTGCCCGCTGCGGCCGAAGCCGGGGCCGAGCCGATCGCCAGCCTCTCGTTCGCGGAGTTCTACAAGCGACCCGTCGGCCCACGCGGCCTCGAGCCCGGCGCCCGCTTGCTGGCGCTGGCCGGCAAGCGAGTGCAGTTGAACGGCTTCATCGCGCACGGTGCGCAGCCCCGGCCGGCCCTTGCCATCCTCGCGCCCGTGCCGGTAGCGCTAGACGATGAAGACGAAGGCCTGGCCGACGACTTGCCCGCATCCGTCGCCTACCTGCGCTGGACCGAGCCGCGCCTCGCAGCCGCGATCGAAGCCTGCCGAGGCGCCGTGCGCGTCACCGGCCGCCTCGGCCTCGGCGCTCGCGCCGAGGCCGACGGCCGCACCTCATTCGTTCGGCTCGATGCCGACGACGTGCAGTGCCTGCGCTGAAAATCGACCGTTCCATTTCGCATTTATCAAGGAAGTACCCGATGTCGCAATTTCGTCGATCGCAGTCGCACCTTCTCGCGGCGAGGGCAGTCGCGTCGATGGCACGCGCGTCGTTGGCCCTCTCGCTGATCGGCTTGGCCGGCACCGCGGCCGCCGCACCCACGGTCACCCGGTTGACGCCGCCGAGCGAGTTGTTCGCCTCCGGCAACGCGAGCCCGCCGTACATCGCGCGCTTCCTGCCCGGCCAGCGTTTCGACTTGCAGGCGACGGTGCGGCTCGACGCCGGCACCACGCTGAAAGACTTCGCATTTCTCATCGACGGCGTGCCGACCCGCACGCTCGCCGGCACGACCAGCATCGTGACCAGTGGCCTCACGTTGCCGCAAGACGTGAACGCCGCCGTCGTCTCGCAACGCGCGTTTTCGGTGACGCGGCCCGGCGTTCACAAGCTGACGATCCGCGCCACACAGAGCGATGGCCAGAGCGTGTCGGCCGACGGTAATTTCGAGGTCGTCGCGCTCGGCCGTGACGGCAAACCCGCGAAGAACATCATCATCCTGCTCGGCGACGGCATGGGCGCCGCGCACCGCACGGCTGCGCGCATCATGGGACGCGGCTATGCGCAGGGCAAGGCGCAAGGGCGCCTGGCGATGGACACCTTCCCGGTCACCGGCATGGTGATGACCTCGTCGCTCGACGGCATCGTCACCGATTCGTCGCCCGGCATGTCGAACTACGTCACCGGCAACAAGTCGGCGAACAACGCGCAAGGCGTGTGGCCCGACGACACCACCGATGCCTTCGACAACCCGCGCATCGAATACCTCGCCGAGTACCTGCACCGCACGCAAGGCAAGGCGCTCGGCATCGTGACGACTGCCGATGTGTTCGACGCCACCCCCGCCGCGATGGCAGTGCACACCAGCAACCGCGGCTACGGCACCGGCATCGTCGACCAGTTTCTCGACGACCGCGGCCTGACCGGCCTGACCGTGCTGATGGGTGGCGGCCGCAAGTGGTTTTTGCCGAACGGCGACGCGCTCAAGGCGGACGGCACGCGAGAAGGGCAGCCGATGAACGGCTCGCAACGCGATCGCCGCAGCGACTACGAGTTGTCCGCCGATGTGGTCACCGGTTGGGGCGCGGCGCGCGGCGCGCTCGACCCGGGGCGCGACGTGATCGGCGACTTCGAGCGCGCCGGTTTCGCTTACGCGCCCGACAAGACCGCGCTGGCGAGCCGCGCGCCGGCCGCCGATAAATTGCTCGGCCTGTTCGCGTACTCGAACATGAACGTCGCGTTCGACAAGATCGGCCAGCGCCGCGGTGTCTCGACCGTCGTCGACGACTACGGATTCCCCGACCAACCGATGCTCGACGAGATGGCCAAGGCCGCGCTCGAGGTGCTCGCGAAGCAAAAGCGCGGGTTCATCGCGATGATCGAAGGCGCATCGATCGACAAGCAATCGCACCTGATGGACACCGACCGCTGGCTCCTCGAAGTGCTCGAGTTCGACCGCGCGGTGCAGGTCGCGAAAGACTTCGCCGACAAGCACCCCGACACGATCGTCATCGTCACCGCCGACCACGAATGCTCGGGCGCCGCGATCATCGGCGCGTCGACCAAACCCGTCGCCGCGCTGTGGGACGCGACCGCGAAACCGGGTGTCGAAGCGCAGCGCGACAAGGTCGTCGGCATCTACCAGTCATCGAAGTTTCCGAAATACAAAATGCTCGCCGACGGCTATCCGTCGACCACCGATGTCGACTACAAATTGCTGATCGGGTACGGCGCCAATTCAGATCGCTACGAGACGTGGTTGTCGAACCTCACACCCACGCGTGACCTGCAGCAGCCGTTCGGGGGTGTGGCGCCGTTGAAGGCCTACCCAGCCGACCCGGCATCGCGTAACAAGGACACCGGCTTTCTCGTGACCGGCCAGGTCCCGGGTGACAGCGCGGTGCACACCGCAACCGATGTGCCTTTGTCGGCTTACGGCCGCGGCGCCGCGAGCTTCACGGGGTTGATGGACAACACCGACGTGTTCTTCAAGCTGGCCAGGATCGCCGGGGCCCGCTGATTCGCGGCCATCGGCGCCACCGGGGCGCTACAGCGGTGGCAACTCGCCCCAGCCGGTGGCCACGCGGCGAAACCGGCCTTTGTTGTCGAGTGCGTGCGTCGGCACGACTTCGCCCGTGCCTTCCATCACCTCACGCCTGAGTTCCGTCACGATGGTTTCGCGCGTGGCCTTGAAGGTGGAAACGGCAGGGACATCCGAGCCGAGCTCGTACTGGCTGTAGTTGAAAACAGTGACGAATTCAGAGCTTGTCATGGCTGCGATCCTTTAAAAGCGTTTCGCATCCTAGCCGGGGCCTTGGCTGATGACTGCACAAGTCCTTCGCCTTTACTTTACTTAGTTTACATAATATACATTGTCGATCATTTAAGATCGATGGCGAAGCGCCTCACGCCGCAGCTTCGTCCTGCGCCGATACCGCTTCCAACGACGTGTCGAACGCAACGGCCCCGT
>JANLUW010000579.1:0-3880 GCA_031363645.1 Rhizobacter sp.
CGGCCTCGAACGCGGTTTCGATTTGCTGCGCCAGCGCATCGGCCGAGACCACCACGATCGGGATGGCGCCTGTGGCCGGGTCTTGCTTCAGGTGCCGCAACAGCTCCATGCCGCTGATGTCGGGCAAGTGCATGTCGAGCAGGATCAGATCGGGCCGGCGTGCGCGAATCGCCGCGAGCCCGTCGAGCCCGGTAATCGACACCTCCAACTCGACCTGTGGCCGCTGCGCGAGGATGCCGCGCATGACCTCCACGTTGGTCTCGTTGTCTTCCACGTAATGCACCAGCCGATGGTGGTACTCGGCCGGCGGCGGCGCGAGCGCGTCGAGGTCGGAGCGCACCGTGTCCGGGTCGCCCGAGCACGGCAAGGTCAGGAGGAAGGCCGAGCCTTGCCCGGCCACGCTGTGCGCCCGCAACGAGCCACCCATCAGCTCCGCAAGCCGTTGGCTGATCACCAGGCCGATGCCGGTGCCTTGCTGCACCGAGCGTTCGCGGCCGAGGCGGTTGAACGGTTGGAACAGCTCGGCGAGCTGCTGCGGCGTCATGCCGAGGCCGGTGTCGGTGATGCCGATCTCGACCGTGTCGGCGCTCACCAGCCGGCCGCTGACATGGATGCGCCCGCCGTCGGTGTTGTACTTGACCGCGTTGCTCAGCAGATTGGTGAAGATTTGCTTCACGCGGGTCGAATCGCCGAGCACGGCGGCGGTGCCGGGCACGAGCTCTCGCGTGATGACGATTCGGCGCTGCTGCGCTTCGCCTTCGACCATCGCGATGGCGGCGTCGACCAGCTCGGCGAGGTTGAGCGTCTCGACCTGCAGCCGCAAGTTGCCCGATTCGATGCGCGAAAGGTCGAGCACGTCGTTGATCATCTCGAGCAGATGCCAACCGGCTCGTTGAATCTGGCTCACCCACGGGCGCTGCGCGGCGGTCAGCGGGTGGCGCGGGTCGAGTTCGAGCAGCTGCGCGAAGCCGAGCATCGCGTTCAGCGGCGTGCGCAACTCGTGGCTCATGCGTGAGAGGAAATCGCTCTTGGCGCGGTTCGAGGCTTCGGCCGCTTCACGGGCGCGCTCGGCTTCTTCGAGCTTCAAATGTTCGGTGATGTCTTCCACCACGGCGACGATGCTGCGCGGCTTGGCGTTCGCGTCACGCAGCAGCGAAACGGTGGCCTGCACCCACACGGTCGCGCCGTGCTTGGCGATGTAGCGCTTGTGGCGGCGGTACATCGGGATCTCGCCGCGCACCAGCTGCGCCATCAGGTCGATGTCCTGCAGCATGTCTTCGGGGTGGGTGTAGTCGGCCAGACTCAACTGCAGCAGCTCGTCGGCGCTGTAGCCGGTGAGCTCGCAAAAACGCGGGTTCGCCTGCTTCACGTTGCCGCGCAGGTCGGTGTAGATCACGCCGATCGGCACGTTGTCGAGGATGTTGCGAAAGCGCTGCTCGCTTTCGCGCAGCGCGGCCTCTGCGTCTTCGCGTTCGCGCACCTCGGCTTGCAGCGCCGCAGTGCGCTCGCGCACGGCGATCTCGATGCGCCGGGTGCGACCCGTGACGGCGAGCAAGAAGCCGCCGAGCATGGCGGTCGAGAGCAGGCCGACGAGTGTGAACAGCCACACGTCGGCGTTGTGCACCGGGGGCTGCAGGCCGGGTGCGGGCATCACGCGCACCTCCCACTGCCGGCCGGCATAGGGAAGTGCGTGCACCAGCATTCTCGGGACCTTGCGCGCCTCGCACGCGGGCGCACCGGCGAGCCGCCGCGGCGGCTCACCCGGGCTCACATCGAGCAGGCACAGCGCGAGGTAGGTCGGCAATTGCGCGGCGAGCGTCTGCAACTGGTCGTCCATGCGCAGCACCACCGAGACCGCGCCGCGCATCGCGGCCGCGCGCTGCGCCGCTGCCGGCGCGTTCGGGGCGTAGACGGCCCGGTAGATCACCACGCCGAGATGGCTTTCGGTCGACGCTTGTTGGGTCAGGCGAAAACCGGCCGTGGCAGCGGGGAGGGCAGTGTCGCGCGTGCGTTCGATCGCGGTGCGCGCCGCCGCGATCGACATCACATTGACGCCGACCGCCCCGGCATTTCCGCCGGGCGGCTCGATGTAGCGCACTACCAGCATGTCGTTGCCCGGCCAGCCGAGCGCCGGAGAGGCGCCGGCTGCATCCTTGCGGTCAAAGGCCTTGAAGCGCTCCATGCCGGGTTCGGCTCGCACCCGGGCCTCGAACGCGGTCAGGTCTTCGCGCTGCACGCGCTCGGTCCAGGTCATCGCCTGCAAGCGACCGGGCGCGAGCCAAGCGCGCGCGGCCAGCCGCATCTCGTCGGCGTCGACATCGTGCGAAGCGACGAACACGCCGTTCAGCGCCTCGAGCGCTTGTAGCGGCTCCCGCAACTGAGCGCTGAGCGCTTGCACCGCGTTCGCGGCGTCATGGTCGAAAGCGGTCTGCACGCGCTCGTTGTTCTGCTGCACCACCTGCCGAACGCCCAGCCCCAGCAGCAGGGTCACCAGCACCAGCGTGAGGCCCACGCTGCGGCGGCGCGGCGCCCAGGCATCGCGCGGCCGGCCGAGCAGGGTCAGGATGATCGGCGTGGCGATCAGCACGCCGAAAAGGTCGCCGACCCACCAGGTCGCGGCGCTGAACGGCAATTCGGATGTGGGCACGCTGCCGGCAAGCCACAGCGCCAGGTTTGCGACCGTCGAGTTGACGAGGCACGAGACGATCGATACGGCCAAAAACGAGGCGATGTCGCGTGGCTCCGAGAGCGTCAGCGGCTGCTGCACGAAGCGCTTCACGAGCAACGCGCCAACGAGCGCCTGCAACGTGGCGCCGACAGCGATCGCAAGCGGGATGGGCAGCATGTCGGGCCGCAAGGGGCCGCTTTGCAACGCCAGCGTGAGGTTGACGAACAGCGAGCCGAGCAGCACTGCCGGCAGCATGCGCCGACCGAAAATCAGCACGCTCGCGAGCGCCACGCCCGCGGCCGGGTACAGCGGCGTCGAGTAGCCCGGCGGGATCGCCAGCGGCAGCGCCGCGATGCCGGCCAGCCCGTAGCACAGCGCGGTCAGCGCGAAGGCGACCGTCCAGTGCAGGGGCGTGTCGGAGGACAAGTCTTCAGGGCCGCGCTGCGCCATTCGTTGCAAAAAATTGGTACTGACGAACAGGGCTACTTCGCCGTGAACAGGAAGTTCAACACGTCGCCGTCTTTTACGACGTATTCCTTCCCTTCGGCGCGCATCTTGCCGGCGTCTTTCGCGCCTTGCTCGCCCTTGAACGCGACGAAGTCGGCGAAGGCGATCGTCTGCGCGCGGATGAAGCCGCGCTCGAAATCGGTGTGGATCACACCGGCGGATTGCGGCGCGGTGTCGCCGACGTGGATGGTCCAGGCGCGCACTTCCTTCACGCCCGCGGTGAAGTAGGTTTGCAGGCCGAGCAGCGTGTAGGCGGCGCGGATCAGGCGGTTCAGGCCGGGTTCGGTCTGGCCCATTTCCGAGAGAAACATCAGCCGGTCGTCGTCCTCCATTTCCGACAACTCGGCCTCGGTTTTCGCGCAGATCGCGACCACCGGCGCGCCTTGGCCTTGCGCATAGGTGCGCAGCTTGTCGAGGTGCGGGTTGTTCTCGAAACCGCTCTCGTCGACGTTGCCGACGAACATCGCCGGCTTCGCGGTGATCAGGCACAGCGGCTTGAGCAGCACGAGTTCTTCCTTCGTGAACGCGATCGTGCGCACCGGTTTGCTGTCGTTGAGCGCGATCATGCACTTCTCGAGCACGGCGACGATCTTCTGCGCTTCTTTGTCGCCCGAGCGCGCGACCTTGTTGTGCCGATGCAGGCCCTTCTCGACCGTGCTCATGTCGGCCAGGCACAGCTCGGTCTGGATCACCTCGATGTCGTCG
>JANLUW010000580.1:0-3142 GCA_031363645.1 Rhizobacter sp.
CATCGCCCTCGCTGCTCGGCACGGAGCCGACCGCGGTGGTCTCGCGCGCCGGCATCGCCATGGGCGTGATCGACGCCGCAGTGCACACCCTGATCGGCCGCAAGATCACCGACGCGTCTTTCGATACCGCGCCGGTCGGCCTGCGTCGGCGCCGCACGATGGCCGAAGGCATGGCGCGCCTCGAGGCCGACGCGCCCGCGTATGCGAGCGGAACACCGACGCTCGACGCGATCGCGGCCGTGATCGCACTCGACTACCTCGACTTCCGTTTTGCGCAAGCGGCGTGGTTGCCCCCGTTGCCTTCGCTGCGCGCGCTGGCCGCCCTGCTGGCCTCGCGCGCATCCTTCGAGACCAGCCGGCCGCGCGGCTGACGGGAACAACGATGCGCCTCTATTTCAGTACCACGTCGCCGTATGCCCGAATCGCGCGCGTGGCGCTGGCCGAGAAGGGCCTGGCCGATGTCGACGGCACGCTGACCGATCCGTGGCAAGACGACCCGCGCCTGCTGGCCGCGAACCCGAGTGCACGCGTGCCGGCCGGCGTGCTCGACAGCGGCCTGCCGCTGACCGAGAGCCTGCTGATCGTGCTGTGGCTCGAAACTCAGCGGCCCGGGCCTTCGCTGCTCGGCCCCGAGCCAGAGCGCGCGATCTCGCGCGCCGGCATCGCGATGGGCGCGATCGATGCTGCAGCGGCCATCATCATCAGCCGGCGCATCGACACGAACTTCGACGAGTCGCCCGTCGGCCTGCGGCGGCGGCGTTCGGTGATCGGCGCACTCGAACGTCTCGAGGCCGATCCCCCGCAGCTCGCCCACAAGACCGCCGACCTTGGCGCGATCACCGCGGTCGTGCTGGTCGACTACATCCGCTTCCGTTTCGCCGGCGCGCCGTGGCTGCCCGCGCTGCCACGACTCGACGCGCTTGCCGCACGGTCGCGCGAGCGCAACGCGTTCGCGTACACGCTGCCGCGCGAGATGCCAAAGGCCTGATCCGCGCCGATCACTTCACCGGCATGTCGGGATCGGGCAAAGCGGCGTCGCCGACAGCGCAAGCCATCAGGTGGGCCACCAGCGCGTGCAAGGGCGAACCTTCGGCCGGCTCTGCGCGCAGGCACAGCCACATACGCCGATGGGCCCAGGGCTCGGCCAGCGGCACGACGCGCAAATTCATTGCCTCGGCGAAGCTGCGCGCCGCGTTCAGCGGCAATACGCCGACCCCGAAGCGGGCCTCGACCGCACGGCACACCGCCTCGAAACTGCGCACCTGCACGCGCAACGCGATCGGCCGCATCAGGCTCGCGGCCTTGGCCTCGAGCAGGCGAGTCAGCGTGCTGCTGCCTTCCAGGCCGACCAAGTCGCGTTCGATCAGGTCGAAGAAAGAGAGCTGGTCGCCGCAGTACGGGTCGTCGGCTCGCAGCACCGCGGCGAGTTGATCGGAACGATACGGGCACACCCATAGCCCGCTCATGTCCGGGCCTTCGAGGGTCGCGCCGAGATCGATTTCGCCGCGGCGCACGCGGCGCACCGCCTCCTCGCTCCAGCACTCCTCGAGCACGATCCGCACGTTCTCGTGGGACTCCTGGAACGAGGCGATGTCGCCCGGCAGGAACTGCGTCATCGCCGAGGTGTTGCCGTGCACGCGCAGCACGGTCTGCCGGCCGCGCGCGTAATTGCCCATCTCCGCGCGCAGGTGATGCACGCTGGCCATCACCTCGCGCGCCAGCTGAAGCAAGCGCTCGCCAGCGGGCGTCAGATCCATGCCGCGTGAATGGCGCTCGAACAGCTGTGCTTTGAACTGGTGTTCGAGAAGCGACAGCCGCCGGCTCGCGGCCGGCACTGTGATCAGGCTCGCTTCGGCGGCTCGGGTGAGGTTGAGCATTTCAGCAGCGCGGACGAACAGGGCGAGCGAGTCAATGTCGGGCAGCATGCGGCGATTCTGTCGAGCGGTGAGCCGACTTGCAATTGGTGCAAGTCGCCGTTGCCCATATTCCAATTCCGCAGCGGCGGTGCATTGCCTACAGTCGCGGCAACACGGCAAGGAGAATTGCAACGTGAGGAAGTTGTTCATAGGCGGTCGCTGGACAGCCGCACGAGACAAACGCATGCTACCGGTCATCTCGCCGGCCGACGGTGAAGCCTATGACCAAATCGCGCGCGGCACCGCCCACGAAATCGATCTGGCCGTAGCCGCGGCTCGCCACGCGCTCGATCGCGGTGCGTGGGGCCGGATGAACGCGACCGAACGCGGTCGCGTGCTGACGAAGATCGGCGCGAAGCTGCTCGACCATGTGGACGAGCTGACGCAGATCGAATCGCGCGACACCGGCAAGCCGCTTGCGACCGCGCGCAACGACATCGTCGTGCTCGCGCGCTACTTCGAGTTCTACGGCGCCGCGGCCGACAAGGTTCACGGCGAGGTGATCCCGTTCCTGAATGGCCACCACGTCTCGCTGCTGCGCGAGCCGCTGGGTGTGACGGCGCACATCATCCCGTGGAACTATCCGGCACAGATGATCGGCCGCACGGTCGCGCCGGCGCTCGCGATGGGCAACGCGGTCGTGCTCAAGCCGGCCGAGGACACCAGTCTCTCAGCGTTGCGCTTCGCCGAGCTGGCCGCCGAGGCCGGCTTGCCCGATGGCGCGCTGAACGTCGTTACCGGCCTCGGGGAGGAAGCGGGCGCGGCACTGGCTGCACACCCGGGCATCGACCTGATCTCGTTCACCGGCAGCAACGAGGTCGGCACGCTGGTGCAGGCGGCTGCCGCGAAGAATGCGGTGAAGTGCGTGCTCGAGCTCGGCGGCAAGAGCCCGCAGATCGTCTTCGCCGATGCTGACCTGGACCGCGCGGTGCCGATCATCGTCAAGGCGATCATCCAGAACGCAGGCCAGACCTGCACTGCCGGCAGCCGCCTGCTCGTCGAACAGAAGGCCTTCGACGCGGTCGTCGGCCGGGTCGCCGAGGCCTTTGCGAAGGTGCGCGTCGGCACGCCGGCAATGGACCTGGACTGCGGCCCGGTGATGAATCCGGCGCAGCTGGCGCGTGTCAATCGCTACATCGACGCAGCGCGCAGCGCCGGCATTCCGGTGCTGGCGCAGGGGCAGATCGCCGACGGCGTGCCTGCCGGCGGCTACTACGCGCGGCCGA
>JANLUW010000608.1:0-3077 GCA_031363645.1 Rhizobacter sp.
CCTATGAAGATCTTTCTCGCGCTCGTTCTCGCCATTGGAGCCGTTAGTACGGCCACCGCCCAGACAAGCGTCTCAATTGGTATCAACCAGCCGGGCGTCTATGGACGCATCAACATTGGCAACGTGCCGCCGCCGGCGCTCTATCGGGCTGAGCCGATCATCATCGCCCCGCCCCGTGTCGTCGTCGAACGCCAGCCGGTGTACCTGTATGTACCCCCAACGCACGAGCAAAATTGGGGTCGGTACTGTGGCCAGTACAACGCTTGTGGTCAGCCGGTCTACTTTGTTCGCGACGAATGGGTGCGAGAGCGATACGAGAGCGAGCATCCTGGCTGGAACCGCGGTCGACATCGCGGCTGGGACAAGCAGGACGGACGTCGCGATGACGACCGTGGGAACGATGAACGCCATGGCCACGGCAAAAAGGATAAGCATCGGGACTGATGCCGCTGGCGACGTCGCCACAAACCGCCCTGTGACCTTCAAGCAATTTGATGCTGATCAACGTACCAGCGACATGCGCTTGCGCCGGATTGGTACCGCAAAAGCGGCCGCTTGGGCTGGTCCGCCGACGGCGGAGATTTGCTCGTTCAGGCAGATGCCGCGAGTAGCGGCAGCATCTGCGGTCACCGCAACCTTAATCGGCAGCACCGTTATGGGTGCATCCCGTCTGCGAGGAGGCGTCAAGCCGCAAGCTCACTGCGGAGGGCTTGCCCGTCGAGAATCGCCCACAAGAGAACATCTTTTTTCTTCCTGTCGGCCGCGGTAAGTGCGTGCCGCGTTAGGACCGGATACGCGCCCACATTGCGGCACGCTGGAGACGCATGATGAACCTGCCTACACGACTGTCCGTACTCACCCTCGCGCTGGCGGCGGCCCTACCGCTGACCGTGGGCCCGTCTGCTCACGCGCAGACGGCCGCAACCGTTTCCGCCGACAGCTTCGGCGTCGAACAGGTGAGCGCCCTGACACCAGGCACCGAGCTGGCCTTCAGGCTCTCGGCCACGCCAGGGTCCGAGGTCACGCTGCAGATCGGCGGCGCTACTTCTGGAGTACGCCTGGACGAAGTTCGGCCCGGTGTCTACGAAGGTGACTACACCGTTCGCACGCGTGACCGGCTGACGGCCACCAGCTTGGTGACGGCTCGCATCGCGCGCGATGGCCGGGTGATGAATGCCACGCTGGACCAGTCGCTGCTGCGTGGCGCGCCTAGCCCGGCGCAGACAGCACGCATTGGAGCCTTCACGGTCAATGCGCCGGAGCGCATTCGTCCTGGCGATGAGCTGAATTTTTCTCTTTCGGGTGTACCAGGCGGCACGGCGCGGGTGAACGTCGAGGGCATCAACATCGGCATGCCCTTGACCGAGGTCAGCCGCGGCTTGTACGAAGGCAGCTACACCGTGTCCCGCAAGGACCAACTGCGCGACAAGCTGGTCGCCACCGGCTTCCTCAAGGTCGGTCAGAAGGAGGCGAGTCAGCGCTTCGTGCGTGACCAGGCGGCGGTCACTGACGCCTACGGCTGCGACGGCCGCGATGGCCGCGATGCCGGTCGCGCCGACATGGTCGGTGCAAGGTGTGGCGTTGTGACTGCTGTTAACAAGACCGAGATCGAAGACGAAGAATCGCACAATGTGCTCGGCACTGTGGCCGGCGGCGTGATCGGCGCGGTGATCGGCAATCAGGTGGGCGGCGGTTCGGGCAAGGACATCGCCCGTGTTCTCGGTGCCGTCGGCGGCGCCTACGCAGGCAACCGCATCCAGAACGCTAGGGGAAAGACCACTGTCTACCGCGTCGCGGTCCAGTTGGACGACGGCGGCTCTAAGAATTTCGACCACGCCGTGGACCCGCTATTGCTAGTGGGTGCGCGTGTGAAAATCGTAGATGGCACTATCGTGCGCCGTAAAACAGGAAATTCCTCATGAATTTGCATCTTGGCCTCACACCGCTAATTTCGCTGCTCGCCGGCATCCTCATCCTTGTAATGCCGCGCTTGCTCAGTTACATCGTCGCGATCTACCTCATCGCGATCGGTCTTATCGGGCTGCTGGGGGCGGGCGGCGTGCGAATCGGATGATCCGGATGCGCCGCGGTGAGGAGGTTCGTGTTTCCGCGCCCTGCGCGTCTTCCGATTTGGGTCCTCTGTTGGCGAGGTCCTAATTGCGTGCGGCAAAAGATTAACAACCTGTGTTGCCCGCAAGCTGTCGGCCGTAAGTGACGACTGATGGCCGTCAAGAACCTACCGCCGGACCTCAGCGGATGACTGCTGCGCTTCCGATACCGGTCAGCCGGTCGCCAAGTTCGGGTGTGCGTCGTACAGCTGCCGCTGGCTTTCAGTCCGCGAGCACCGGCCGAGGATCTATGTCATCGCGGCCCTACTCGCGACTCCCAAGCCATGTTCGGAGGCGAGTTCATTCAGGTTGGTAGAGAGAGAAAAAACCTTAGCCCGCCCCAGCAGCCGTTCACGCAGGAGCTGCGCTGTCTGCCGCGCGCTTGCTGCGCCGCGTTAAAAAGGGGCTCGTGCGAACGTTACGAAAGCTGCGCTTCTATTCAATGAGACCGCGCCAACACGAGCCAAGTGGTGTCGTTTCGTCAATGAAAATCGTGCCATTGAAACAGGAGCTGCGCATGGACAAATCAATGATCAAGGGAATTGCAGTCGGTGGCATCGCCATGGTGGTGCTCGGCGCCGGCGCCGTCACGGGCTAGAAGACGATGACGAAGCCGGAGTTTGCCGAAGTCGTCGCGGCGAAGGAGATCCTCGAGACGGTAGTGACTCCGCGTGAGAAATGCGAAGACGTTCAGGTGCATCAACAAGCGTCCGTGAAGGACAAGCACCGCATTGCCGGGACCGTGGTCGGTGGGCTGGCCGGCGGTCTCTTGGGCAGTGCCGTCGGTGGCGGCAAAGGCAAGACGCTGGCCACCGTCGCCGGAGCCGCCGCTGGGGTGTATGCCGGCAACCGGGTCCAGAAGAACATGCAACAAAAAGACGTCACGACGACGACCGAGCGCCGCTGCAGAACGGTGAACGAAAAGTCGCAAAAGGTGGTCGGCTACAACGTTGCATATCGTCTCGACGG
>JANLUW010000637.1:0-3126 GCA_031363645.1 Rhizobacter sp.
ATATCCAGCAAGGTCGACAGCTTGACGCCGCTGAACTCGGCGCACGAGATCATCCCGTGCGTGTACTGAACGCTGGGCACTGCCGAATTGCCCCATTCCATCGCGCTGTTGGCACCGCATTCAATGAAGTGGATGCGCGACACCGAGGGCAGCCGCATCAGGTCGTCCATCGTGAAGTCGCGCGGTTCGCGCACCAGGCCGTTGAGCATCAGCCGGTGCTGCGACGGGTCGATGTCCCACCAGCCCTGGTGGTGCCGCTCAAAATGAAGGCCGCTCGGCGTGATGATGCCGAACAGCGACTGCAGCGGGCAAAACGAGACCGAGGCCTGAGGCACCTGCGTCAACCCGGGGCTGGGGCGGCGCTGAATGTTTTTCTCCCACTTCGACGGGCCGCCGTAACCGGTGGCGGCCACCGCCTGGCCAAGCCCGATAGAGTGCGCCGGCAACTTCAGGATTGCCGGGTCGCCCTCACCGATCCCTACCGCGTCACTGGATGCAGCAGACGCCGCGACCGCGCCGGAGACGCCCGCGCCCATCGCCAGCGCCTTGCCCATGAAGCTGCGCCGCGCCTTGCGAGCCGCTTCGAGAAGCGGAACCGACAGCTGCCCTTCCGGTGCCTTAAGAATTTGCCCTGACATTTGTGGCTTGCCGCTCGACATGCACTGTCTCCGTGGGGTCTGTTCGCTCGGGTCGGCGTAGCCGACCTCAGCTCAACTCTTCGATAAGCGACTTGAACCCGCGCTTCAAAGGCTTTTTCGCATCGAGCTCGCCCGAAACACGAACGCAGACGCTGCGGCACACATCGGTCAGGGTACTGTCCGACACCGAGTAAAACGCCATCGAACCTTCTCGGCGGCGCTTCAGTGCGCCGGACTGGTACATCATGTTCAGATGCCGCGAGACATTTGTCTGCGTCATGCCGGTCTCCTCGACGATTTGGCCGACGGACCTTTCCTGCTGGCAGATGGAATGAAGGATCCGCAGGCGTGCAGGCTCGGCCAGGATAGAAAAATAGCGGGCCACCGACTCGAACACTTCTTCCATCTCGTCCATTCGCATTCCCTCCCCGCACGTCGATTCAATCAATGAAGTCACGATATGCGCACACACGCATATACACATAGGTGTTTCCACTCCCTTGCAGTCTCGCCCCGAAGGGACTTCAATGCATGCCTGATGACCGCCTCCAAGCTGCTCCCGGACCTGCTTGCTTTCGAGCCCGGCTGGATGACGATCGCGCTGTTTTCGCAACGCGACTGCGAGTACTGTGAGGAGGTGCGCGAGAACTACCTCCGGCCGGTGGTACGGTCGCGGCGGCCTCGCATTGCGGTCGCGGAGTTCGAGCTGAGCGGGACGCGGCGCATCAGGGATTGGACAGGACGTGGCCCCACCGAGGCCGAGTTCGCTCGGCAGCAGAAGGCCCGCTTCGCACCGACGCTGATGTTCTTCGGCCCCGCTGGCGAGGTGCTGGCGGAGCCGATCATCGGTCTTTCGCGCGACTTTTTCGGGGCGTATCTAGAGCAGCGCATTCAGGCGGCGTCGAAGGTGATCGGATGACCTGCCCCAGCCGCACCTCGGTGATCCAAGCCCGCTCAGGTTCGTCGTCCGCAAGACCCGCACGAGCAGGGAGCCTGCGATGATTTTTCGCCAGTTGTTCGAGCCGCTTTCGAGTACCTACACCTATCTCATCGGCTGCGAGACGAGCGGGCAGGCACTGCTGATCGACCCCGTGGTGAACGCCATCGAGAGAGACCTCGCGGTGTTGGCCGAAATCGGCCTGACGCTGGCATGGACGCTCGACACGCACATCCACGCTGACCACATCACCGCAGCGCTGCATTTGAAGCAGCGCGTCGGCAGCAAGATCGCTGCGCCGGCGATGGAATGCCTGCCATGCGTGGACCACGGCGTTACCGACAACGTACCCTTCGTCCTTGGAAGCGTTTCCCTCGGCTGCCTGCACACGCCTGGGCATACCGACGGTCACTTCGCCTACGCACTGAACGACCGCATCTTTACTGGCGATGCGCTACTGATCGATGGCTGCGGCCGTACGGATTTTCAAAACGGCGACTCGCGAGCCCTGTATGAAAGCGTCACGACGAAGCTGTTTTCGTTGCCGGACGAGTTTCTCGTCTTGCCCGGTCATGACTACCAGCGGCGCCGCGTATCGTCGATCGGCCAGGAGAAGGCCCGCAACCCGCGCCTCGGGCAGGGAAAGACGCTCAGCGAATTCGTGCAGCTCATGGCGGAGCTAGACATGCCCTACCCGAAGTTCATCGACTACGCAGTGCCGGGCAACAAGAAGTGCGGCGTGTGCCCGGATGACCTGCCCGAGAACATGCTGGCGTATTGCGATCGCATGGGCGCGAGCCGGCAGGGTTGAGCGCCACACTCCTTTGTTCATTCACCACGCGTTTACGTCCAGGAGATCAACATCATGACTACCACCACACGACGCTTCCTCGGCCTGCTCGGGGCAGGCATTGTCACGGCTGTATTGACGCCGACTATCGCTTCGGCACAGACAAAGGGCGTTGGGATCAAGAACAAGGTCGTCTTCCAGATGAGCGACAACGACCCGGCGAAGTGGAACCTCGCGCTGAACAACATGCGCAATGTGCAAGTCGATCTCGGCGACGACGAGGTGGACCTTGAACTGGTGGCGTACGGGCCGGGCATCGGCATGCTCAAGGGAGACTCTCCCGTGGCCAAAGGCGTCGCCGAAGCACTGAAGACAGGCGCCAAGGTGGTGGCCTGCGAGAACACGATGAAGGGCCAGAAGCTGGGCTACGCCGACATGCTGCCGAACATCGGCTACGCACCGTCCGGGGTCGTCGAGTTGATGCGTAAGCAACAGCAGGGCTACGCCTACATCCGCCCCTGACGTTCCCTTCCGCCCCTTCACTGGCAAGGCACGCTCAAAGCGCACGAATGGCTGGCGCACCCCGATATGGCCAGTTGAACAAGCTTCGTCATAGCGCTGGCGGGACCATCGGGCGAACCTCCGATAGATCTTCGACGCGAGCGACTGGACCGTGCTGACTTCACTCGTTCTCGGGGTCTTGGTCGGCGCGGTGCTTGGCCTCACTGGCGCCGGCGGCGGCATTCTGGCCGTGCCTGCGT
>JANLUW010000035.1:0-7626 GCA_031363645.1 Rhizobacter sp.
TGCCGAGACCGGGCCTACAGAATTTCGCGCGTCGCTTGAAGGTGTCGACAGCGCCATCATCACGCAGTGGATGACCCGGCTGGTGGACCGGCTGCAAACGGTCAAGCAGGTGCGCAACGTCAGCAGCGACGCCGGCGCGCAGGGCCTGGCGGCCTACGTCAACGTGAACCGCGACACCGCCTCGCGCTTGGGCGTGACCGCGAGCGCGGTCGACGACGCGCTCTACAGCGCCTTCGGCCAGCGCATCGTCTCGACCATCTTCACCGAGACCAACCAGTACCGCGTGATTCTCGAAGCGCAGCCCGGCGTGTTGACCACGGCCCAGTCGCTCGGCAACCTCAACCTGATCACCGGCGCCGGCAACGCGACGCCGCTCTCGGCGATCGCGAGCATCGTCGAGCAGCCCGCGCCGCTGCAAATCACGCACGTCGCGCAGTACCCGGCCAGCACGCTGAACTTCGACACCGCGCCGGGTGTGTCGCTCGGCAACGCGGTCGATGCGATCCGCCAAGCTGCGAAAGACGTCGGACTGCCGGCTGCCGTGACGATGAAGTTCCTCGGTGCCTCGGGGGCCTACGAGAAGTCGCTCAGCAACCAGCTCTGGCTGATTCTCGCGGCGGTGATCTGCGTCTACATCGTGCTCGGCGTACTGTACGAAAGCTACGTGCACCCGCTGACGATTTTGTCGACCTTGCCCTCGGCAGGCGTCGGCGCGCTGCTCGCGCTGATGGTCACCGGCAACGACCTCGGCGTGATCGGCACCATCGGCAGCATTCTGTTGATCGGCATCGTCAAGAAGAACGCGATTTTGATGATCGACTTCGCGATCGAGGCCGAGCGCGAGCAGGGCATGACGGCGCAACAGGCGATTCATCAGGCGGCGCTGTTGCGCTTTCGGCCGATTTTGATGACGACGCTGGCGGCCTTGTTCGCAGCCGTGCCGTTGATGTTGAGCTTCGGTGAGGGTGCGGAGTTGCGGCGGCCATTGGGTCTAGCGATTTTCGGCGGCTTGATCGTGAGCCAGTTGCTGACCTTGTTCACGACGCCGGTGATCTACCTGGCGTTCGATCGGTTGGGCCGGCGGGGGGCGGCTCGATGAGCGGCGCGGCGCGGCAGGCGGCACCCGGCGGTGGCTCATGCCGTGGCGGTCTTCGCTTCGCTAAGGTTGCGCGTCGGAGAGGCTTTGGGGTTGGCTCCCTCTCCCCAGAGGGGCAAGGGAGCAATACAAGAGCTAAGCCGAACGAGCGCCGCTGCGTCCGCAAAGGCGCGTTCGGGCTGGGGGTGTCGCTTCGTGGGAGGCGTCGAGGAGGCGAGCCCGGACTGAAACGGTCCTGTGGACTGTTTCTGCCTGGCGAGCGGCCGGGTCTCTGCCCCGGCGCGGCCTGCACAGGCCAGGGCGTGTGGCCGCGCGACCGAGCACCGCAGAGCAGTCGTCGCGCAGCGGCGACCGCCGAGGCGAAGCGACGCGCCCGGCCCGAGCGCGCCTTTGCCACCAAGGCGAGGGCACACAAAAAGTGAACCTCTCCGCCCCCTTCGTCCGCCGCCCCATCGGCACCGTCCTGCTGACCGTCGGCATTGCGCTCGCCGGCATCGCCGGCTTTTTCGGCCTGCCGGTCTCGCCGTTGCCGCAGGTCGACTTTCCCGTCATCTCGGTCAGCGCGGGCATCCCCGGCGCCAGCCCGGAGACGATGGCAACGAGCGTGGCCACGCCGCTCGAACGCCGCCTCGGCACGATCGCGGGCGTCAACGAGATGACCTCGTCGAGCTCGACCGGCTCGACCCGTGTGACATTGCAGTTCGACCTGAGCCGCAACATCGACGGCGCCGCGCGCGAAGTGCAAGCGGCCATCAACGCGAGCCGGGTCGACCTGCCGTCCACACTGCGCACCAACCCGACCTACCGCAAGATGAACCCGGCCTCCGCGCCGGTGATGATCCTCGCGCTGACCTCGAAGACCAAGACGCCGGGGCAGATCTACGACGCGGTTTCCAACATCGTGAGCCAGCGCCTGGCGCAGGTCGACGGCGTCGGCGATGTCGAGATCGGTGGCGGCTCGCTGCCGGCGGTGCGCGTCGAGTTGCTGCCGTTCGCGCTGAACAAATACGGCATCAGCAGTGAAGACGTGCGCGCTGCGATCCAGGCCGCCAACGCAAACCGGCCAAAGGGTTCCGTGCAGGGCACCGACCCCGAGCACAGCCGCAAGCTGCAGATCTACACCCAGACACCCGCGCTCAAGGCGAGCGACTACGCGTCGATGGTGGTGGCGTGGCGTGGATCGACGCCAGGGACGGGCGCCGCCGTCAGGCTCGACGACGTGGCCGAGGTGGTCGACGGTGTCGAGAACAACCAGACGCTCGGCCTCTACAACGGCGAGCCGGCGATCGTCGTGCTGATCACGCGGCAGCCTTCGGCCAACGTGATCGCCACGGTCGACGGCGTGCGCGCGCTGCTGCCCGAACTGCAGGCACAACTGCCGGCCGACGTGACGCTCAATGTCGCGTCCGACGCCACGTCATCGATCCGCGCTTCGCTGCGCGAGGTCGAGATCACGCTGGTCATCTCGGTGATCCTCGTCGTGCTCGTCGTCAGCCTGTTTCTGCGCAACGCGCGCGCGACGCTGGTGCCGGCGGTGGCAACCGTCGTCGCGCTGCTCGGCACCTTCGGCGTGATGTATTTGCTCGGCTTCTCGCTGAACAACCTGAGCCTGATGGCGCTGACGGTCGCCACGGGTTTCGTCGTCGACGACGCGATCGTCGTGCTCGAGAACACGAGCCGCCACATCGAGGCCGGCATGACGCGCATGAACGCCGCGCTGCTCGGGGCCAAAGAGGTGGGCTTAACCGTGCTCTCGATCAGCATCTCGCTGGTCGCGGTGTTCATTCCGCTGCTGTTCATGGGCGGGCAAACCGGGCGATTGTTCCGCGAGTTCGCGGTGACGTTGTCGGCCGCGGTGTTGATCTCGCTCGTGATCTCGCTGACGACCACACCGATGATGTGCGCGTGGTTTCTCGCGCCCGGCGGCGCGGTGCACAAGCCCCCGGGAAGAGCCGCGCGCGCGGCCGAGCGCGGCTATGCGTGGGTGCTCGCGCGCTACGCACACAGCCTCGACTGGGCGCTCGCGAGCAAGGGCCTGGTGATGCTGATCTTGCTGGCGGTGGTCGGACTCAACGTCTACCTGTTCGCAGCCGTGCCCAAAGGTTTTTTTCCGCAGCAAGACAGTGGCCGGCTCAACGGCGGCATGCGTGCCGATCAGAGCATCTCGACCAAGGCGATGGGCAACAAGCTGCGGCAAGTGGTCGACATCGTCCGCGCCGATCCGGCGGTCGACAACGTGGTCGGCTTCACCGGCGGCGGGCGCGCCGGGGGCGGCTTCATGTTCGTCAACCTGAAGCCGCTCGGCAAGGGCCGCACCGAGAGTGGCAACGCGGTGATCGCGCGGCTGCGCCCGCAGCTCGCGCGCGCGGCCGGCCTGAGCGTGTTTCTCGGCACCGTGCAGGATGTACGCTCGGGCGGCCGCGCCAGCAACTCGACCTACCAATACACGCTCAAGAGCGACAACCTCGCCGACCTAAAGACCTGGGCGCTCAAGTTGACCGACGAGATGAAGCAGTCGAGCGTGATGACCGATGTCGATTCCGACCAGCAAGAAAATGGCGTGCAGACCAACGTGCGCATCGACCGCGACAGCGCGAGCCGGCTCGGCGTGACCTCGAGCGCGGTCGTTGCGGCGCTGTACAACGCGTTCGGCCAGCGCCAGGTCGCGACCATCTACACCGAGCTGAACCAGTACCACGTGGTGATGGAATGGGCGGCGCCATACACGACGAGCCCGAACGCGCTCGCCGACATTTACGTGGCCGCCAAGGGTGCGGCCGGCACCTCGGGCGGCGTGGCGGCGTCTGCCGCGGCGGTCTCGGCCAACCCTGGCTTGAAGGGCGCATCGACCGGCAACGTGCTCGCCAACACGCCGACGACATTGGTGCCGCTTACCACCGTCGCGAAGTTCGCCGAGGGATCGACCGCGACCTCGGTGAACCACCAAGACGGCGAGCTCGCAACCACCGTGTCGTTCAACCTCGCCGAAGGCCAGACGCTGGCCGACGCGCGCGCTGCCATCGCCACCGCCGAGGCCAACATCGGCCTGCCGACGAACGTGCGTGGCGCCTTCGCCGGCACCGCGGCGAGCGCGCAGGAATCGCAAGGCCAGCAAACGCTGCTGATCATCGCGGCGATCGTGGTGATCTACATCGTGCTCGGCATCCTGTACGAGAGCCTGATCCACCCGATCACGGTGTTGTCGAAGCTGCCTTCGGCCGGGGTGGGCGCGGTGCTCGCGCTGCTGATGTTCCGCATGGAGTTTTCTGTCATCGCGTTGATCGGCGTGTTTTTGCTGATCGGCATCGTCAAGAAAAACGCGATTTTGATCATCGACTTTGCACTCGAAGCCGAACGTTCGCGGGGCCTGAGTTCGCTCGACGCGGTGCGCGAGGCCTGCCTGCTGCGCTTTCGGCCGATCCTGATGACTACGCTCGCCGCCGCGCTCGGTGCGTTGCCGCTGGCGATCGGTTTCGGTGAAGGCTCCGAGCTGCGGCAGCCGCTCGGCGTCGCGATCATCGGCGGGCTGATCGCGAGCCAGTTGCTCACCTTGCTGACCACACCGGTCGTCTACATGCTGCTCGACAAGCTGCGGCGGCGCGGCAAGGACGAGCGTTACCTGAGCCGCGCCGCGGTGTGACGATAACCATGCGAATCACGAACACCCTCACCCCAGCCCTCTCCATGGGCCACGAAGGGCCGCTCCGTGGCCCATGGCGGGAGAGGGAGCAGAGCACTTTCGAATCCCCCACCGGCTCTCGGTCGAGACGAAGAACCGCTTGCCCCCTCTCCCTCTCGGAGAGGGTTGGGGTGAGGGCCTGCGTGCTGCTCAGTGCGACTCTGATCGCCGGGTGCGCCGTCGGCCCCGACTATCAACGGCCGAGCGCCGCCGCGCCCGCAACCTTCAAAGAGGCGCCGCAACCCGACGCCAACTGGTTCCCCGCCGCACCAGCCGACACGCTCGATCGCGGCGCGTGGTGGGAGCTGTTCGGCGATGCAACGTTGAACGAACTCGTCGCGCAGGTCGAAGTCTCGAACCAGAACGTCGCGGCCGCCGTCGCCAACTACGCGCAGGCACGCGCACTCGTCGCGCAACAGCGTGCGCCGCTGTTCCCGAGCATCACCGCCGACGGCAGCGCCAGGCGCAGCGGCGGCAACGGCGCCAGCACGACGGCGAACAACTTCCAGGCGAGCCTCGGTGCGAGCTGGGAGGCCGACGTGTGGGGCGGCCTGCGCCGCGGCGTCGAGAGCGCGCAGGCCAGCGCGCAGGCGAGCGATGCCAACCTGGCCGCTGCGCGCCTATCGGCGCAAGGCGAGCTTGGCGTCAACTATTTTTCACTGCGCGATGCCGACACCGAGCTCGGCCTGCTGCGCAGCACCGTCGAGGCTTACCAGCGCGCGGCGACGATCACGCAAAACCGCTACGCCGCCGGCATCGCGCCGCGCACCGATGTGCTGCAGGCGCAAACGCAACTCGCAAACGCGCGCGCCGATTTGTCTGCGCTGACCAACACCCGCGCGCAACTCGAACACGCGATCGCAGTGCTGATGGGCAAAGCGCCGGCCGACCTCACGCTCGCGCCGGCGACCTGGAACATGGCGGTGCCGGCGGTGCCGCTGGTCGTGCCGTCGGCGCTGCTGCAGCGCCGGCCCGACATCGCCTCGGCCGAGCGCGCGGTCGCGGCGGCCAACGCCAACATCGGCATCCAGCGTTCGGCCTACTTCCCGAGCATCGGCCTGAGTGCCTCGTTCGGCAACGGGGCGAGCCGGGTCAGCGACCTGTTCAACGCGTCGACGAGTCTGTGGTCGCTCGGCCTCTCGGTCGCGCAGACCGTGTTCGATGCCGGCGCCACGCGCGCTCGCATCGAGGGTGCCGAGGCCGCGCGCGATGCGGCGGTCGCACGCTACCGGCAGACGGTGCTGACAGCATTTCAGGCGGTCGAGGACCAACTCTCGCAGACGCGCGCGCTGGCCGAGCAGGCCAGCCTGCGGCGCGCCGCTTCGGAGGCGGCCGACCTGACCGAGCAGCAGTTGCTCAACCGCTACCAGGCGGGCCAGGTGAGCTACACCGATGTCGTCACCGCGCAAGCCTCGGCGTTGAGTGCACGGCGCACGCTTTCGCAGCTCGCGGCAAGCCGGCAGGCCACGGCGATCGCGCTGATCCAGGCGCTCGGCGGCGGCTGGCAGGCCATGGCCGGCTCGAAGTAGCGGTTGGCGAGCCCGGCCCGTTCGACGAACCGAGCAGATCGCTGCGGGTGGCGCTTTTCGCTGTGTTCGTCCGGCCTCGCCGGGCGCAAGATGCGGCGATCGGGCGCGCGCTTCTTCGGATGCGGATGTATGCCCGCCAACCGGGAAGCGACAGATGATCAAACTGAAATTGGCCGCGTCGGAATTCGCGGCGCTAGAAGAGACCGACCGAGCCTGCGGCGGCTGCGGTGATGCCGAGCGGGTGGGCTTTCGTTTCGACTACGCGTTTCAGCCCATCGTCGACCTGGCCGCACGCGCCATCTACGGCCACGAGGCGCTGGTGCGCGGCCCGCAGGGCGAAGACGCGCTGAGCGTGCTCTCGCAGGTGACCGAAAACAACCGCTATCGGTTCGACCAGGCGTGCCGGGTCAAGGCGATCAAGAGCGCGGCGCAGCTCGGCATCCAGGAACGGATATCGATCAACTTTTTGCCCAACGCGATCTACAAACCGGAGGTCTGTATTCGCACGACGCTGGAGGCAGCGCGCGCACATGGTTTCCCGGTCGAGCGAATCATCTTCGAGGTGACCGAAGGCGAGCGCGTGGACGACGGCCCGTGGCTCGCCGAAATTTTGCGCGAATACCAGCGCTGCGGCCTGCTCACCGCGATCGACGATTTCGGCGCCGGCTATGCGGGGCTCACGCTGCTCGCGGGCTTCCAGCCTGACCTCGTGAAGATCGACATAGAACTGGTGCGCAACGTCGACCAAAGCCGCCCGCGGCAGGCGATCGTCAAGGGCCTCGTGCACATCTGCCGCGACCTGGGCGTGCAGGTCATCGCCGAAGGCATCGAGACGCTCGGCGAGCGCGACTTTCTGTTCGATGCCGGCATTCACCTGATGCAAGGCTATTTGTTCAGCCGCCCGGTGTTCCAGGGGGTCGGTGCGATCGATCCGGCGGCGTGGGGCGATGGCGCCACTCGGCGAGCCGTCGACGCGACGTGATCGGTTGCCCACCACCGAGCGCCTCGGGGGCAACACCCTAGGCCGGCGTCACACTCGTTCGGTCAAAATTCTCCGCTGTTTCTCGGAGTGATCGATGGAAAAAACCTGGTTGAAGCAGTACCCCGCCGGCGTGCCGGCGAACATCGATGTCGGGCAATACGGCTCGCTCGTGGCGCTGCTGGACGAAAGCTTCAAGAAGTATGCCGGCCGCATGGCCTACAAGTTCATGGGCAAGGCGATCACCTTCGCGCAGGTCGACGATGCCTCGCGCGCGCTTGCCGCCTATTTGCAGGCGCAAGGGTTGGAGAAGGGCGACCGGGTCGCGCTGATGATGCCCAAC
>JANLUW010000043.1:0-12367 GCA_031363645.1 Rhizobacter sp.
TCCCGGGCGCGCACCGGCAACCGCCTTCCACCGCCGCGGCGCAGCCGGCATACTTCGAGGCATGAACCAGCCAACCCCTCACCACGATGTCGTCATCATGGGCGGCGGCCTCGCCGGCTTGACGCTCGCGCTGCAGCTCAAACAGCAGTTCGCCGACATCGACGTGCTGGTGCTCGAGCGCCACCCGCACCCGGTACCCGAGGCGGCGCACAAAGTGGGCGAGTCGTCGGTCGAGATCGGCGCGCATTACTTCAGCAAGGTGCTGGGTCTGCAAGGTCACCTCGACGACGCACAGCTGCGCAAGTTCGGCTTCAGGTTCTTTTTCTCGGAGGGCCGGCGCGACATCGACCAAGTCACCGAGATCGGCGCGAGCCGCTTTCTCTCGGCGCCGAGCTACCAGATCGACCGCGGGATCTTCGAGAACTTTCTGGGGCTCGAAGCGCAGCGGCGTGGCATCCGTTTCGTCGACAGCGGGGTCGTGCGCAGCATCGATTTGTCGAGCAGCGCCGAGCCGCATCGCCTGAGCTATGAGGTCGCCGGCGCCACGCATCGGGTGAGCGCGCGCTGGGTCGTCGACGCCTGCGGTCGCGCCGGGCTGATCAAGCGCAAGCTCGGGCTCGAGCAAGACAACGCGCACCATGCGCACGCCGTCTGGTTTCGCATCAAGGACCGGATCGATATCGATCAGTGGAGCGACAACGCCGCGTGGCGCGCGCGCTGCGAGCCGCAGGGCGCGCGCTGGAAGTCGACCAATCACCTCGTCGGCGCCGGCTACTGGGCCTGGCTGATTCCGCTGGCCTCGGGCTCACATTCGGTCGGCATCGTCGCCGACCCGCGCATCCACCCGCTCGAGTCGATGAACACCTTCGAGAAGTCGATGGACTGGTTGGCGCAATACCAGCCGCGCCTGTTCGACGCGCTAGACGGCAAGCGCCAGCTGCTGCAAGACTTCGCATTTTTTCGCAATTTCTCGTACGGCTGCAAACAAGTGTTCTCGGCGAACCGCTGGGCGCTCACCGGTGAGGCCGGGCTGTTTGTTGACCCGTTCTTCTCGCCCGGCAGCGACTTCATCGCGATCGGCAACACCTACATCACCGACCTGATCGCGATCGACCGCGCCGGCCGCCCGCTCGGCGCGCGCGCACAACTCTATGACCAGATCTACCACTCGTTCTACGAAAGCACGCTCGCGCTCTACACCGACCAATACCCGATCTTCGGCGACCCCGAGGTGCTGCCGGTCAAGGTGATCTGGGACTACACCTACTACTGGGGCGTGCTGGCGCAGTTTTTCTTCCAGAACCGGCTCACCGATCTGGGTGCGTTGAGTGCGCTGCGCGACGAGCTCGCGCATTGCCAAAAACTCAACCTCGCGGTGCAGACTTTCCTGCGCGAATGGTCGACCTTCAGCGAGAAGAAGAACCCGGCCGTGATGCTCGACCAGGCCTCGCTGCCGTGGTTTGCCGAACTCAACCGCAGCCTGAACGACACGCTCGACGACGGCCAGTTCCGCGCGCGCATTCGAGCGTCGACCGTGCAGCTGAATGTGCTGGCGACGGAGATGCTGGAACGCGTCTGCGTCGAGCACCCGGATCTGGATGGCCGCGCGTTGCGCGCGCTGCTCGCCCCGAGTGCGGCGCATGGGCAGCCTTCGATGCACGATACCGCCGGGTTGCTCGCCACCTTCGCCTGAGCCAACTCGCTTTGGCTGACGAAGCACGGCTCACATCACCAGGAGATTCGCGTGGTTGCAGGCACGATTCCGATCAAGACCCCCGAGGGCCAGGCCGAACTCGCCACCCGCGCGCGCCGCGTTAGCCAGCGCCACCGAACCGTGCTGTTTCTCGTCGATGGCAGGCGCACGGCGACCCAAGTGCGCAGCATGGCGCTGCAAGCCGGCGTGCCTGAAAACTGCTTCGACGAACTGATGACGATGGGCCTCATCATGCTGCCCGAGCCGACTTTTTCGGTGCTGATCGACACCCCGTTGCCGCCCTCGAAGGTGGTGCAGGTCGACCTGCCGCTGCCCGGGCCGGACAGCGGCAGCGCGGTGCAGGATTCGATGCTGCCGCCTTCGCGCACGCTGTACCCCTCGGTCTCGACCGATTCGACGTTGGGTAACCTTCCGGTGCCCGACTCATGGCTGCCGTCCAACGCAGGCGGGCTCGGCGCGATCGACCCGGTGGTGGCCGAAGCGCGGTTGATCTTGCTGCGCGCGGTGCGTGTCGAAGCACCGCTCGCCGGCTCGCTCACCTTGCTGCGGCTGCGCCGTGCGCGCACGCGTGACGAGCTCGTCGGCCTGCTCGATGAGGTCGAAGCGCGCATCACCAAGCCCCAACGCGCGCTCGCCGCGGGCCAGACGATGCGCCGCGTTCGAGGCTTGCTCGGCAGCGGAGTCGACTCCTCGTTGGCGCCGGCCTGACCCACAATCGCCCTATGCCAACCCCCAGCTCACTTCGTTTGCGGCCCCCCGAGGGGGCGCAGACCGCCAAGGGCCACGGAGAGGCCTCTTCGTGGCCCTTGGCGGCCCGGCGGGAGGTCTGATGACCTTTCTCGCGATCGACATCGGCAACACCCGGTTGAAGTGGGCGCAATACGCATCGCCTCAACCCGGCGCCGCGCTGCTGAACCACGGCGCCGTGTTCCTTGAGACGATCGACAAGCTGGCCGACGGACCATGGCAGTCGCTGCCGGCACCCGGCAGCGTGTTGGGTTGCGTGGTGGCGGGCGAGGGTGTGAAGCGCCGCGTCGAGGAGCAGTTGGAGATTTGGGATGTCGAGCCGCGCTGGGTCGCCTCGGGCGCTTCGGCCTGCGGCGTGACCAACGGTTACGACCACCCGAGCCGCCTCGGCGTCGACCGCTGGGTCGCGCTGATCGCCGCGCGCCACCGCGTGCTGGCGCAGGGTGCGGCGCGGCCGGCGCTGGTCGTGATGGTCGGCACGGCGGTGACAGTCGACGCGCTCGATGCGAGCGGTTGCTTTCTCGGCGGGATGATTCTGCCGGGCTTCGGCCTGATGCTGCGCGCGCTCGAGATGGGCACCGCCGGCCTGAAAGCGCCGACCGGCGAGGCGGTGGATTTCCCGACCAACACCAGCGACGCGTTGATGAGCGGCGGCGCCGATGCGATCGCCGGCGCGGTCGAACGCATGCACCGGCGCCTGCTCGCGCGAACCGGCGAGAACCCGCTGTTGTTCATGACCGGCGGTGCCGCCGTCAAGCTCGCGCCGATCACCGGTCTGCCGTTCGAGACGATCGACACGCTGATCTTCGAAGGGCTGCTGCAGCTGCAATCGCACCGGTTGGCGCTCTAGAGCGCGAAGCGAAGGGCGAGGGGCCCCGCTGGCCTACGAAGGGGCCACGCGTGGCCTTGGGGATCGACCAGCGCAGCGCTCGGCGAGTGAGCCGGGCTCGATGCCCGGCTTGCGAGTGCACGGGTCAGCTCAAAGGATGTACCGCGACAAGTCTTCGTTCTTCGCGAGCTCGGCGAGCTTGTCGTTGACCTCGGCGGCATCGACCCGCACCGTCTGGCCATCGCGGTTTGGCGCGTCGAAGCTCACCTCGTCGAGCAGCCGCTCCATCACGGTCGACAAGCGCCGCGCGCCAATGTTTTCGGTGCGCTCGTTCACGTCGAACGCGATCTGTGCGATGCGGCGGATCGCCTCGGGCTGCAACTCGAGCGTCACGCCTTCGGTCGCGAGCAGCAGCGTGTATTGCTTGACGAGGCTGGCGTGCGTTTGCGTCAGGATCGCCTCGAAATCATCGACGCTCAACGGGCCGAGCTCGACACGGATCGGGAAGCGCCCTTGCAGCTCCGGGATCAGGTCGCTCGGCTTGCTCAGGTGAAACGCGCCCGAGGCGATGAACAGGATGTGGTCGGTCTTGACCATGCCGTACTTGGTGTTCACGGTCGTGCCTTCGACGAGCGGCAGCAGGTCGCGCTGCACGCCTTGGCGCGAGACCTCGGCGCTGCCCGAATCCGAGCGCGAGGTGACCTTGTCGATCTCGTCAATGAAGACGATGCCGTTTTGCTCGGCGTTGGCGAGTGCTGCGGTCTTGACATCGTCGTCGTTGACCAGCTTGGCGGCTTCTTCTTCGATCAGCAGCTTGTGCGCATCGGCGATGCGCAGCTTGCGCAACTTGCGCTTGCTGCCGCCCGCGTTCGCGAACAGGCCCCTGAGCTGCTCGGTCATTTCTTCCATGCCCGCCGGGCCCATGATTTCGAGCGACTGCTTCGCGTCGGCGACCTCGAGTTCGATTTCCTTGTCGGCCAACGCGCCTTCGCGCAGGCGCTTGCGCATCACCTGGCGCGCGGCGCCCTCTGGCGCGCGCCCGGACTCGGTCTTGGGATCGGGCGTCGACGCGGTCAGACCGAGCTCGTTGCCCGAACTGCCCGAACCACTCGACCCACGCGCAGGTGGAACGAGGATATCGAGCACCCGGTCTTCGGCAGCGTCTTCGGCGCGGCTGCGGTGCTGGCGCATCGCGTTCTCGCGTTCTTGCTTGACGGCCATGTCGACCAGGTCGCGGATGATTGAATCCACATCCTTGCCCACATACCCGACCTCGGTGAACTTGGTCGCCTCGACCTTGATGAAAGGCGCGTCGGCGAGCTTGGCCAGGCGTCGCGCGATCTCGGTCTTGCCGACGCCGGTCGGCCCGATCATCAGGATGTTCTTCGGCGTGATCTCGGCACGCATCGGCTCGGCGACCTGCTGGCGCCGCCAGCGGTTGCGCAGCGCGATCGCGACCGCGCGCTTGGCGCTGTGTTGGCCGACGATGTGGCGATCGAGTTCGGAGACTATTTCTTGCGGTGTCATGCTGGATTTAGTCGACATGATTCAGTCCAGCGTTTCGATGATGTGGTTTTGGTTCGTGTAGATGCACAACTCGCCGGCGATCTCGAGCGACTTCTTCACCACGTCTTTTGCCGACAATTCGGTGTTCGAGAGCAGGCCGCGCGCCGCGGCGTGTGCGTACGCGCCACCCGAGCCGATCGAGACGATGCCGTGTTCGGGTTCGAGCACATCGCCGTTGCCGGTGATGATCAGCGAGGCCTCACGGTCGGCCACGGCGAGCATGGCCTCTAGGCGCCGCAGCACGCGGTCGATGCGCCAGTCTTTCGTCAGCTCGATCGCTGCGCGTACCAGGTGGCCTTGGTGCTTTTCGAGCTTGGCCTCGAAGCGCTCGAACAAGGTGAACGCATCGGCTGTGGCCCCGGCAAAGCCAGCCAGCACCTGATCGCGGTACAGCTTGCGCACCTTGCGAGCCGACGACTTGACGACGATCGTGCCGAGCGTGACCTGCCCATCCCCGCCGAGCGCGACCACGTTGCCGCGCCGCACGCTTAGGATGGTCGTACCGTGATAGTTTTCCATCCCGAGAAGATAGATACGACTGGCGCTGTTTCAAGCTTGGCCGTCGCAAGCGAGCCGAACTAAACCGTCCGGACCTTCACTTTGGCGTGCTCGTTGATGCCCATCGCGCCGAAGAACAGCGCGACCATGCGGTGCGCTTCGATGAAGCGCACGCTGCGGTTCTCGCTGCGGCGTGCCAGCACCCAGTTGAGCAGGTCGCCGGCGGCGATGAAGTCGACGCGAATCAGGCGTGCGCACGACACGTTGACGATGCTGGCCATGCCGAGCTCGGCGTCCATCTTTTTGAGCGTCGGGCCGATGTCGCCGACCAACTGGCCCGACAGTTCGACCGTGCCGACCTGCACCATGCCGGTGTCTTCGGTCAGGCGCGATTCGAGAAAGCTTGTCGACACATCGCTGACAACGGAGAGCGGCGGCGACGAGGTCGTCGAGCCGGTGCCGCTGACCCGCACCTCGCAGCGCGCCGGCTCCCACGAGGGTGGCGACACTTCATACGTCACGCAATAGTCGATCGCCGCTTCGTCGAACTGATCGGGTCGGTTGGTCATGCGCAGCGCGTCGAGGCGGATCTGCCAATAAGCAGGGTCGGCATCACGCACACCGTTGGGCGCGGCCTCGGTCAGCACCGCGAACAGGCGTTCGCCACCGAGCCAGCGCATGTCGAGGTCTTGCGGGATCCAGTTGCGAAAAAGTTCTGAGAGCCGCGCGCAGGCTTCGGCGTCGATGCTGCGCAGCGCGGTCCAGTCGAACACCCACGGCAGCGGCATTTGCAACGACACCGAAGCCAGCTTGGCGACCGCTTCGGCGTCGATGTGCTCGGGGCTGTTCCAGCCGACCTGGCCGTCGATGCGCGAGCTGCGCGGCCGGTCTTCGCTGGCGGCTTCGGCCACCAGCTTGGGCAACGAGAACCACTGCGGGGCGGACCAGCCGAACTGCTGGGCGTAGTCGAGCGCGAGGCTCTCGAACTTGTGTTGCTGGCCAATTGCGCGGTACAGGTCGAACAGCACAAGCCAGGTCTCGGCGTGCTGGGCGCGCGCGCCGTTTGGGCCGGTGAGCGTCAAAAGTGCCTGTTCGCACTGTTCGAAATCAGCGTTTGCGAACGCGATCACGGCTTCGTCGAGCTCGGGGTCGTGCGCGATCTCGGTCATTTCTTGCGCGAACGGGCTGGCCAAGTCGGCGGCAGCCGCATCGAACTTGACCGCGCTCAACGGCGAAACGCCGCCGCCCATCACGACCGGCGAAATCGCCATTGGCACGGCCCGCTCGCTCATGAAGTCTTCGACCTGCGCGCCGTCGAAATTGACCGGAGCCGATGGCATGGCGCGCGCGCGCGGCGCATCCATCGGGACCGGCTCGGTCGGTGCGTTGTAGAACTCGGGGGTGCGGCGCGAGGCATATGCAGCATCGCCACCGCCGACCATCTGGTGTTCGATCTCGTCGATCTTGGCTTTGACGCCGATGTCGGCCTTGGCGCCGCCGCTGTCGACCATCTTGGCTTCGGAGTCGTCGATGCGCGACGAGCCGCCGAGCGCAGCGAGCTGCTCGCTCGTCAGGCCTTCTCGGCGCACCTTGCGCAGCATGTCGAACTCACGCTTGCGGACGAAATCGTTGCGCCGCTTGCGCTCGATCATCGCCTTGAGCTCACCCTTGGCGTACTCGGTCTCGCGCACGTCGTCGGCGGGCGCACCGAGTTCGGTCCAGTCCGTGCTCGGGTTGGCTACGAACTTCACCACCTTGCGGAAGAAGCTCGTCGTGTCTTTCGATTCCGACATGTCGCGGCTCGTGAGATCCAGGGTGAACTATTTCACTGCGGACGGCCCGCCGGGTGAGCGAGCCGCGCCAGTTCAGTCGCCGAACATCTTTTGTTTGAGTTCACGCCGCTGCTGGGCTTCGAGGGACAGTGTAGCGGTGGGCCGGGCGATCAAACGGCCGAGGCCGATCGGTTCGCCGGTTTCGTCACAGAACCCGTACTCGCCCGAATCGAGGCGCTGTAACGACTGTGAAATCTTCTTGAGTAACTTGCGTTCCCGGTCGCGGGTTCGCAGCTCCAGCGCGTGCTCTTCTTCGATGGTCGCGCGGTCGGCCGGGTCGGGCACGATCGAGGTGTCTTCGCGCAGGTGCTCGGTGGTTTCACCGGCATTGCTGAGCAAGTCGTCCTTGAGCGTTTGCAGCTTGACGCGAAAGAACTCGAGCTGCTTGTCATTCATGTACTCCGGCTCGGGCATCGCCAGAACCTCAGGATCGGTCAACTCGCGGCCGGTCTTCGATTTCCAGGCATTCGCGAGCTTCGGGTCGGACTTTTGCGCGTGGCGGGGCGTGTCGAGTTCCAGATTGTTCATCTGGCGGGTCGGTGGCCGAGGCGGTGCGAAGCGGTCGGCGAACCGGGAAGTGGGCGGCGGCAGAGGCGCCTGCACTTGTGGCGCCGGGTACTTGGAGGCGCCACGGCCCTTCCTCGGAGCGACTGGCGCAGTGGCAACGGCGGGGATTGCGGGAACGACAACAGGAGCGGGTGCGGGTTTCATTGCAGGAGGTTTGGGAGCGGCCGCGGCTGCGGCCTTGGCAGGAGCTGCGGCAGGTTTTGCCGCAGCAGCGGGCGCGGGCGCTGGTTTGGAGCGGGTCGGTGCGGCGGCAGGTTTGGCCGGAGGCGGGGCGGGCTTCTTGGCGGCGATCGGCTTGGCTGTCGGCTTGGGCGCCGTTTTGGCGGCTTTTGCGGACACAGCGGCGGGCGCCTTGGCCGGCGCTGGTTTCTTGGGGGTCGCTTTCGGGGCCGGTGTCTTGCTCACAGCGTTCTCCTCGCGTCGGCGTTTATACCCTGTGGTCAGGGACAGGTCTTCTGGCGCCGCGGATTGTAGTCACGTTGCCCCGCGGCGACGCGGCGAAAAATTCGCAGCGCGCGCCGCGTGAAAAACGCGGTCAAACCAGACAGCCTTCGAGGCCTTGCAAGAACACTTCTTTCGGCAGGTCGAGCCCGATGAACACCATCTTGCTGGTCTTCTTTTCGCCGGGTGCCCACTTCGGACCCAGATCGCTGCCCATCAGTTGGTGCACGCCCTGGAAGATCACCTTTCGGTCGCTGCCTTTCATGTGGAGCACGCCTTTGTAGCGCAGCATCTTCGGGCCGTAGACCTGCACGATCGCACCCAAAAAGTCTTCGAGCTTGGCCGGGTTAAAGGCTTTGTCGGCCTTGAATACGAAAGACTTCACATCGTCGTCGTGCGCGTGGTGGTGCGGGTGATCGCAGTTTTCGTCGTGTTTGTGATCGTGGTCATGATCGTGCCCGGCATGCGGGTCGGCGTTCAAAAAATCCGGGTCGATGTCGAGTTTGGCGTTGAGGTTGAAGCCGCGCAGGTCGAACACGTCGACCAGCGGCACCTCGCCGAAGTTCACCCGGGTTTGCGGCGCCCGCGGGTTCATGTGCTTGATGCGGTGGATCAGCGCATCGACCTTCGCGTCGTCGACCAGATCGGTCTTGCTGATGAAGATCTGGTCGGCAAAACCGATCTGGCGGCGCGCCTCTTGCCGGTCGTCGAGCTGTTTGTCGCCGTGCACGGCGTCGACCAATGTGAGGATGGAATCGAGCAAGTAGCTCTCGGCAATCTCGTCGTCCATGAAAAAAGTCTGCGCAACCGGGCCGGGGTCAGCCAGCCCGGTGGTTTCGATCACCACACGGTCGAAGTCGAGCTCGCCCTTGCGTTTTTTCTCGGCCAGATCGGCCAGCGTGGTGCGCAGGTCTTCGCGGATCGAGCAGCACACGCAACCGTTGTTGAGCTGAATGATTTGCTCCTTGCTGTCTTGCACCAGAATTTCGTTGTCGATGTTTTCTTCACCGAATTCGTTCTCGATCACGGCGATTTTTTGGCCGTGCGCTTCGGTCAGCACGCGCTTGAGCAGCGTGGTCTTACCCGAGCCGAGGAAGCCGGTGACGATGGTTGCGGGGATCAGTGCCATGGAGATTTGCCTTCGAAGGGTGCGCGCGCCGCAAGTCGATGGATATGTGGGTATCGGGCTCGCCTTCAAGGTAGCAGACGTGTCAAGCCGGAGCCCGGGCGTCGATAAGTTAAGCTCGCACGTCCTAAACTCTCCGCTCCGCCGCGCGATGTCCGAGCCGCAATCCGGTCGCTCCCGTTTCAGGGGTGACGCACACATTGGCCGCCCCGACGCGCAGCGCACGCTGTTTCAAAGGGTGATCGAGTTCCTCTCGCCGGGGCCTGATTCACGCGCCGAGCTGATCGAGTCGCTCGCCACCGCCGAGAACCGATCGTTGATCGCCCCCGAGTCGCGGATGATGCTCGAAGGCGTGATCCGCATGGCCGACATGACCGCCGGCGACGTGATGGTTCCGGCCGGCCGCATGGACCAGCTCGACATCGCCTCCGACTACGACGAGCTGCTGCACGGCGTGATCGACACCGGCCACTCGCGCTTTCCGGTGTTCGACGGCGGCCGCCAAAACGTCATCGGCATCTTGATGGCCAAGGACCTGCTCAAGCTCCAGCGCTCGCCCGACCTCAACTTGCGCACGCTGCTCAGGCCCGCGGTGTTCGTGCCTGAATCGAAGGGCCTGAACGATTTGCTGCGCGACTTTCGCTCGAACCGCAACCACCTTGCGATCGTGATCGACGAGTTCGGCAGCACCGCCGGCTTGATCACGATCGAAGACGTGCTGGAAGAAATCGTTGGCGAGATCGAAGACGAGTTCGACGACAAGGACGCCGAATCCGGCATTTACACGCTGGCCGATGGCAGCCAGCGTGTGGCCGGCGATGTCGACATCGTGGCCGTCAACGAAGCCTTCGGCACGCGGCTGGCACACGACGAATTCGACAGCATCGGCGGGTTGGTCGCGCATGAGCTCGGTCGCGTGCCACGGCGCGGCGAGGCCGTCACCGTCGGCGAACTGGTGTTCTCGGTGATGCTGACGCGCGGTGGCGCGGTGCGCTGGTTCAAGGTCACACGCGCGCCGGGAATGTCGGTCGGGCCGGACGGCATTTGAGCGGCGCCAAGCCCTGCGCCGGGCAGCCTGGGCTGCTGCTCGATTTGCTGCTCGCAATGCCCCTCGGCGCGGCGCACTCGCTGCCGTTTGCCCACACATGGGCTTGGCCGCTGCAGATGGCCATCGTCGCTGCGCTCGCCTGGCGCGTTTCACTGGCGTCGCCTTGGCGCGCCGCTTGGCTCGGCCTGATTTTCGGCACTGCCTGGCTCGCCGCCGGCACGTGGTGGCTGTTCATCAGCCTGCACACCTACGGCGGGCTGCCGGCGTGGCTCGCGGTTCTGGCGATCGGTTTGCTCAGCGCGTTCTTGTCGCTCTACCTCGCGGCGGGGCTCGCGCTGTTCGCGCGTTGGCGCTGCGGATCGGCGCTGCGCGACGCGCTGCTGTTCGGCGCGGTCTGGTTGCTGGCCGAATTGGCGCGCGGCGTAATCTTCACCGGCTTCCCTTGGGTCGCGAGTGGCTATGCGCACGTCGATGGGCCGCTCGCTGCGCTCGCACCGTGGCTCGGCGTGTACGGCATCGGCGCCATTGGCGCGGTGCTGTCGGCGTGGCTGGTGCTCGGTTCGGGCCGATCGTTTCGGGCGCGTGCGGGGCCCATCGGTGCGCTTGTGTTCGTGCTCGGCACCGCAGCGCTGCTCGGCCCGGGCCGCTTCTCGCAGCCGAACGGCACGTTGACGGTCACGCTGCTGCAGGGCAACGTCGCGCAGGACGAGAAGTTCGCGTTGGCCGCGATGCCGCAGGCGTTGACGTGGACGCGCAAGAACCTTTTGGCGGCACGCGGCGAACTCGTCGTTGCGCCCGAGACGGTGATCCCGCTGCTGCCGAGCCAACTCGACGCAGGCTACTGGCAGACCATCGCCGATCACTTCCAGAGCGGCCCGCAAGCGGTGCTGCTCGGCCTGCCGCTCGGCGACGAGGTCGCGGGCTACAGCAACTCCGCGGCCGGCATTTCGGCGGCGACGGTCTCGCTGCCGAACGGCTTTTACCGCTACGACAAGCACCACCTCGTGCCGTTCGGCGAGTTCATTCCGTTCGGCTTTCGCTGGTTCACCGAGCTGATGAACATCCCGCTCGGCGACTTCAACCGTGGGCCGATCGGGGCGCCTTCGTTCGCCTTTCGCGGCGAGCGCTTCGGCGCCAACATTTGCTACGAAGACCTGTTCGGCGAAGAGCTCGCAGCGCGCTTCAAAAATACGGCCGACGCTCCGACGATCTTCGCCAACATCAGCAACATCGGCTGGTTCGGCGACACGATCGCGATCACGCAGCACCTCGAAATTTCACGCATGCGCGCACTCGAGTTTCAGCGCCCGATGCTGCGCGCGACCAACACCGGCGCGACTGCCGTGATCGACCACACCGGCCGCGTCACCGCGAGCCTGCCGCGCTTCACGCAAGGCGTGCTCGACGGGCAAGTGCAGGGCCGCACGGGGCTCACACCATTCGCATGGTGGGCATCGCGTTTCGGGTTGTGGCCACTGACGCTGGCAGCGCTCGCGATCGTCGTGCTCGCGGCAGCCCGCAGCCGGCGCGATCGGCAGCCTCGGTTCGGCCGAACGCGCCTCTAGAATTCAGCGTTTCGTCAAATGCGGCGGCCCATGCTTACCTTCCAGCAGATCATTCTCAAGTTGCAGGACTACTGGGCCGCGCAGGGTTGCGCGCTGCTGCAGCCGTACGACATGGAAGTCGGCGCGGGCACCAGCCACACTGCCACGTTTTTGCGTGCGATCGGCCCCGAACCGTGGCGCGCCGCGTACGTGCAGCCGAGCCGCCGCCCGAAGGACGGCCGCTACGGCGAGAACCCGAACCGGCTGCAGCATTACTACCAGTACCAGGTGGTGCTCAAGCCCGCGCCGGCCGGCATCCTCGAGCTCTACCTCGGCTCGCTCGAAGCGCTCGGCTTCGACCTTAAATCAAACGACGTGCGCTTCGTCGAAGACGACTGGGAGAACCCGACGCTCGGCTGTTGGGGCCTCGGCTGGGAGGTCTGGATGAACGGCAT
>JANLUW010000063.1:0-1585 GCA_031363645.1 Rhizobacter sp.
GCGTTGAAGATCTCGCTCTCGTCGAGACCGAGCGACTCGACGATGTACTGATACGCATGCGTGTGGATCGCCTCTTCGAACGCCTGCCGCAACAGGAACTGGCGGCACTCGGGCGCCGTGATGTGGCGGTAGGTGCCGAGCACGATGTTGTTCGCCGCGAGCGAATCCGCGGTCACGAAGAAGCCGAGGTTGCGTTTGACGATGCGGCGCTCGTCGTCGGTCAGGCCATTCGGATCTTTCCAGGTCGCGATGTCGCGCGACATGTTGACCTCCTGCGGCATCCAGTGATTCGCGCAGGTCGCGAGGTACTTCTCCCAGGCCCACTTGTACTTGAACGGCACCAACTGATTCACATCGGTGCGGCCGTTGATGATGCGTTTGTCGGCGGCGTTCACGCGGCGTATCGCCGCGAGCGCTTCGACCTTCGGCGTTTGCACTTCGGTGACCGGGACAACGTTGACCGCGTTGATCGCGTTCATGTTCGTCGCATTCACGCTTGTCGATGACACGCTCGTCGATGACGGGGTGGATGACAGTTGGGAAACTCGCGCGGGAGACGGTTGGGTCTGCGCAAAGTTTGCGGCGTGAACTGTGGATGGCTTAACTTCTTCTTCCCAAACCAACATGGTGAAATTTTCCTGTGCGTTCTAATTATGAGAGTGTTGCGCGATAACCCCAAGCACTTCTTGACATTCGCGCGCCTTGCTTGTTGCGGTCTTGCATCGAGAGCGCGTGATCGTTCACTGACACGCTTCGCAGCCGGGGTCGTCGATCGCGCAAAACTTCATGTCGGTGGCAGGGTCGACATGGTTCAAGCTCATCGATGCATCGACCGCAGCGACGCTGTTCGCCGCTGCCGTGTTGGCCGCCGACCTCGACACGCCACCGTCGCTCGACACCGCGTTCATGTGGCCCGCTTTCACAGTCGACTTCTCCGCATGCGTGGCGCCGACGGTGCGCAAGTAGTAGGTGGTCTTGAGGCCACGCAGCCATGCGAGCTTGTAGGTTTCGTCGAGCTTCTTGCCCGACGCGCCGGCCATGTAGATGTTGAGCGACTGAGCCTGATCGATCCACTTCTGACGGCGAGCGGCGGCCTCGACCAGCCACTCGGTCTCGATCTCGAACGCGGTCGCGTACAAGGCCTTGAGGTCTTCGGGAACGCGGTCGATGCGGCGCAGCGAACCGTCGAAGTGCTTGAGGTCCATGACCATCACGTCGTCCCAGAGGCCGAGTTTCTTCAGGTCGCGCACGAGGTACTCGTTGACGATCGTGAACTCGCCCGAGAGGTTCGACTTGACCGACAGGTTGCCGAACGACGGCTCGATCGATGCGCTCACGCCGACGATGTTGGAGATGGTGGCGGTTGGCGCGATCGCGGTGCAGTTCGAGTTGCGCATGCCGTGCTCGCGGATGCGCGCACGCAGCGCGTCCCAGTCGAGCGTGACACTGCGGTCGACTTCGATCACGCCGAGAGCGCCCTCCGAGCCGACGAACAGCTGGAGCAGTCCCGGGCCGGCTGCCGTCGCCGCGCCGCGGCCGAGCACCAAGGGACCGGCCGGCGTCTCGATGGTGAGGGCGAGGACGT
>JANLUW010000375.1:0-3766 GCA_031363645.1 Rhizobacter sp.
GACTCTTTTACGGCCTGGTAGTTGTAGTCCTGGATCTTCTTGTCGTCTTCGGCCAGCCAGTGGATGAAGACGCCGACGCAGATGAACAGGTTGTCGGCTTCGGCGGCTGGAATGGTGCCGTCTTCGACGCAATCGGCGACCGCCATGGCCACGCCTCGCTGGGCCGGGCCGAACATCTGCACCGCCTGCTTGGCGCCCTTGATCGTGACCTTGTTGAACATCACCGTGGCGGGCTTGGTGATGAGGTTGGGAGCGATCACTGCGAGCAGCGACGTGAAGCCGTCCTTGTTGTTGACCAGCGCGTTCGCGAAAGCCGATTCGACCGGGCTGCCGCGCGGCCCGATCAGCAGGTCGATGTGGGCAACTTCGTTGCCATCACCGACGAGCGACTCACCCACCATCATGCGATCAATTTTTGCCATGGTTCTCAAGCTCCTGATTTTGATTCGGGGAACATCACGACACTGGCCTAGCTGCCAGCGCGACCCGATTTTCACTCACGATCCGTGCCACGCTCGTCACGCAACAGCCGAGAGGCTCGCGATCAACAGCGTGGCCACGGTCAGATCAGCCGTTGTTCCGGGGTTGATGCGCGCGGCCTTGAGCGACTCGTCCCACGCGATGAATTCGGCATCGCCATCGAGCATCGCCGCATGCGCGGCGCGAGCTGCCCAAGCCTGCGCCGCAGTCATGACAATGTGTGCCACGGCCTCGCCGCGATTGCGCACAATGTGTGAATCGGCGAAGCGACTGAGCAGGCACAGGTAGAGCCGTTGCACCGCCACCGCAGCAGTTGCATCGGTGCGCAGTTCGAACCGGCCAACCAGCGCCGTGAGGCCGAGTTCGAACAGGTCGGTGAAGCCGTCCCGGTACTGGCGCGCGATGCTGTCGCGCGGCGCGGCGAGCGCCATTGCGGCGCGCAGGTCAATGCTCGGCGGGTGCTGCACATCCTGGCTCGGCGCACTGCCGAGGCCACCGGGATTGGCGCGTGCGATCGCGCGGTAGGCGGCTTCGGCATCGGCCCGGCCGAGGTCGGCCAGCACCGCCTCGATCGACGCTTGCAAGGCGGCTGGCCCGCGCGCGTCGGGGCGCGACTCGACGGCCAGCGCGATCGGCGCGCAAAGCAGCACGATGCCCAGGTTGGTGTTGCAGCCCGCGACCGCCCATGTCGCCTCGACCGCCGCCTCGATGCGCTCACCGACCCGTGCCCCGGCTTCGAACAGCGGGCCGGCCGCGGCCTCGGCGCTGGCGATGAACATCGCCGCCTGCATGCCGTGGCCCGGCGACGCCCGGCTCACGTTGCCCGGCTTGCGCACGGCCACATCGAGCGCGCAGGCGCGCAAAAAACAAGCACGCGCGTGGTCGATGCGGCGCGTGCGCTGCGAGGTGATGCTCATGCGATGCGCGGGGCGCGCGCGTCATCGACCGACGGCTGCGCCAAGCAGCGATCGAGCAGGTCGTCGACGATGGCGCGCGCGATGTTGAAACCCGTCACGCGCTGCAAACCTTGCCACGCGGCGACGCCGTTGACTTCGATCACCTCGATGTTGCTCAGCGAGCCCGCGGGCATCAGGTCGACACCGGCGTAGTCGAGCCCCAATGCGTGCGCCGCGCTTTCGGCCAAGCGCGCGAGGGCGTCGGTCAACTCGGTCGGCTCGCAGCGCGCGCCTTGCGCGACGTTGTGGATCCAGTGCGCGCTGACCCTGCGCATGGCCGCCACCGCGCGCCCGCCGACCACCAGCACGCGCCAGTCGAAACCGGGGCTGCCGAGCGCGGGCACGTAGCGCTGCAGGTAGGCGAGCGACCCATGGACTTTGTCGAGCGCCGGCAACGCGTGGTGCACACCGCCGACCTGGCCGACCAGCTGCAAGCCCTTGCCCTGCGAGCCTAACAGCGGCTTGACCACGAGCGCGTGACCGGCCGCACCCTCGCGCTTCGCGATGCGCTGCGCCTGCGCGAGCGACTCGGTGGCCCAGGCCGGCGGCGTGGGAATGCGCGCGGCGTGCAGCAGCAAGCTGGTGGTCGACTTGTCGACGCTGCGCTCGATCGCGCGCGCATCGTTGTAGACCGGCACGCCGAGTTCGCGCAGCGCATGCAGCACGCCGAGCCGCTTCGTGACCTGCTCGAAGCTGCCACCGGCGATGCCGCGCACGAGTGCGGCGTCTGGCAGCGCACGGCCGAAGCCGGGGATGGCCAGGCCGTGCCAGGCGGCTGCGGTGTCGATGCGGCAATCGGCCAGGTCGACGCATCGGCCGACGCAGCCGCGCGCACGCAGCGCCGCCTGCAACTGGCGCGTGTGCCAGCCGGTCTCGTCGGTCATGAGGGCGACGACGGCCATCAGGATTCCTGCAGCCACAGGCCCGTCAGCAGGCCCAGGTTCAGGCCGCCGCCGTGCCAGGTGTTGCCGCTGTCGAGGTTGCTGACCCAGACCTCGGCCGGCGCGACCAGCGCCGCGTCGATCTTGTAGAAGTCGTAGTCGGCGGCCTTGAAGATGTCGGCGAACGAGCGGCCGTAGTCGCGTGAATTTTTCGACGGCAGTTGCTTGGCGAGCATGCGCGCCGCGACGTCGTCGCCACGCACCGTGAGGTGCACGCGGCCGCCGTACAGGATCGCGTCGTTGGTGCGGCCCATCGCCTGCACGCCATCGGGGCTGGGCGCAGGCAATGGCGCGCAGGCCGAACCACCGACGATGTCGCCGAGCGCAAAGGCTAACTCGTGCGCCTTGTGCAGCGCCACTTCGAGCACGCGGGCGACCACCTGCGTGGTGCCGGCGAGGCTGGTGGTGGGTGTGAGGATCAGCGTCAATCCCGCGGGGCTCAGGGCGCAGTCGTGCATCAGTTTGTCGATGATGATTTTCGGCGGCGCCCGGTCGACTTCGAGGACCAGCACGCCGGTCTTCGTCGCGGTGCTTGCTCCCGCGCTCGCAGCGTCGGTGACCGGGTCGCGGTAGCCAAGTTCGGCGAACAGTTTTTCCTTGCCGGCGAGCGCGCGCGCGGGGCCCGAACCGAGCGAGAAGAACTTCTTTGTGCCCGTTTCTTCCTTCGTTGCGGCCAGGCTCCAACCGGCGTACTGGCTGCCCAAACATGCGAGCACCGGTTGCGCGCTTTGCACCTCGATCCAGGTCGGCCAGCCTTCGAGCGCCCCGGGGCGGAGGCGCACTTGCCCGAGGCCACCCATGCAAATTTCTGCCACCAGCAAACCGGCCCCGATGCTGCCGGTGGCGTCGATACCCGCATCGACGATGCACACGCCGGTGGCGTCCGTGCGCACACGCACTCGCAGCGCATCGGCCTGCGCCAGCAGTCGCGCGACGAGCGGGCGGGCGAGCGTGTTGACGCTGAGGGTCGAGCCGGCGAGCGGCGGTGTGGCTTGAGGAGCGTGAGCAGAGGTATCGGTCATCGAAGGGTCTCCAGAAATTGATGCACGGTCGCGCAACGTTGGGCCAGCAGCGCGCCGACCTGCGCCGCGGTTTCGCCCTGCGCGCTGACGCTGCACACCGGGTCGGTGGCGTCGAATCGCGTGGCCGCTGCCGGCAAATCATGGCAGCCGACGAGGCTGGCGAGGCGCTGCGCAGAAGCCGCGGCCAGCGCGGTCGCGCATGTCGCGAAGACGATTTCGGTGCCGTGCACAGTGCCGTCCGACTCGGCGAACGCATCGGGTGGCAACTCGTCGTGCAGGCAAGCCCCCACGTGCGCCTCGACGAGGTGGTGGCTGCCGTACAGCGCGATGCTGGCGGGCGGCCGCGGGTTGATTTCGAGGACGCTGA
>JANLUW010000068.1:0-1846 GCA_031363645.1 Rhizobacter sp.
GTCGGCTCGTCGCCGTAGCGGCGCAGATTGCCGGGCACATAGCTGCGGCCCTTTTCAACCTTGATCTGCATGTCGAGCTTGCCGCCCGACGACAGGTTCGCGATCACGTGCTCGGGATTGATGATCTCGACGTCGTGCGGCGTCTGGATGTCACCGGCCACGACAGGGCCCTCGCCCTCTTTGCGCAGCACCAGCGTGACTTCATCGCGGTTGTGCAGGCGAAACACCACGCCCTTCAGGTTCAACATGATGTGGACGACGTCTTCCTGGACGCCGTCGATCGCCGAGTACTCGTGGAGCACGCCGGCGATGGTGACTTCGGTCGGCGCGTAGCCGACCATCGACGACAGCAGCACGCGGCGCAGTGCATTGCCGAGCGTGTGGCCGTAGCCGCGCTCGAACGGCTCGAGCGTCACCCTGGCACGATTACCGCCTTGCGGCTCGACGTTGATGGCTTTGGGTTTCAGCAGATTGGTTTGCATTGACGTCCTGTAGGTCTCAATACCCTCGGCTCATTACACCGATAAGGCTGATGGACTGCGCCGGGCTTGATGGAACGCTCCGCTGCCGGCAGACGGAGCCAAAAGAATCCAGTGGGGTGGCGGCGCAGCCGACACCCCGATGCCCGTATTACCTGGAGTACAACTCCACGATCAGCGCGTCCTTGATGTCGGCACCGAACTCGTCGCGATCGGGCGACTTCTTGAACACGCCTTCGAGCTTGGCCGCGTCGACCTGCACCCAGGCCGCGAGGCCCTGACCTTCGGCGAGCTTCATCGCATCGGTGACGCGGAGTTGCTGTTTGGCCTTCTCGCGCACGGCGACGGCATCGCCGGCCTTGACGGAATACGAAGCGATGTCGACGACACCGCCGTTGACCGTGATGCCGCGATGCGAGACGAGCTGGCGCGCTTCGGCGCGCGTGGAGCCGAAGCCCATGCGATAGACGACGTTGTCGAGCCGCGACTCCAGCAACATCAGCAGGTTCGCACCCGTGTTGCCTTTGCGACGCTCGGCTTCCGCGAAGTAGCGGCGGAATTGGCGCTCGAGCACGCCGTACATGCGTTTGACCTTCTGCTTTTCGCGCAGCTGGATGCCGTAGTCGGAAGTGCGCGTACCCGAGGTGCGGCCGTGCTGGCCTGGCTTCGAGTCGAACTTCGCCTTGTCGCCGATCGGGCGGCGAGCGCTCTTCAGGAAAAGGTCGGTGCCTTCACGGCGGGAAAGTTTGGCCTTGGGGCCGAGATAACGTGCCACGTTGTTTCCTTGCGATCAATCTGACGCGGCCAGTGCTTCGTGAGAGGCACTCCGCGCGAGTCTGGCGAGTGTTGTTATGGACGCTCAGACGGTGGGCTGGCGAAGCCTGATGGCTTCTCGAACCGGCCAGCGACCTCTCGGTGCGCCAGCACGGTAGCTACTCGCTGCCTCAGATACGGCGGCGCTTCTGCGGCCGGCAGCCGTTGTGAGGCACCGGTGTCACATCGGAGATCGAGTTGATGCGGATGCCGAGCGAAGCCAAGGCGCGCACAGACGACTCGCGGCCGGGACCGGGGCCCTTGATCCGCACGTCGAGGGTCTTGATGCCCTGGTCCTGCGCGGCACGGCCCGCGGTCTCGGCAGCGACCTGTGCTGCGAAGGGTGTCGACTTGCGCGAGCCCTTGAAGCCCTGGCCACCACTCGAAGCCCACGCCAGAGCGGCACCCTGGCGATCACAGATGGTGATGATGGTGTTGTTGAAGGACGCATGCACGTGAGCGATTCCATCCGCGATGTTCTTGCGGATCTTCTTGCTGACGCGGCGCGCTGCGGTATTGGCAGGTGCTTTGGCCATATCTTGTCTCGATCAGGT
>JANLUW010000097.1:0-31828 GCA_031363645.1 Rhizobacter sp.
CGCGCGAGCCGCTGTCGCGCTTCACGCTGATCTACGGCAACCGCACGCTGCGCTCGACGATGTTCAAGGAAGAGCTCGAAGATCTGAAGAACCAGCACATGGCGCGGCTGGTGCTGCACCATGTGTTCAGCGACGACCCCACGGACCGTGTTGGCCCCCCGCTCGCGTCGCTCGCGCCCCCCGAGGGGGTGCTGTCCGGGCTTGGGGCGGCCCGGCGCCAGGACGCACCATTGAACACGGGCCTGACGGACCGCGCCAAGATCACCGAGTTCCTGACCGGCGTCGTGCTCGCAGCGAGCATCGACCAAGCCTACATCTGCGGCCCGTTCCAGATTAACGACGAAGCCGAGGCCGCGCTCCTCGCCGCCGGCGTGGCCGAGGAGCGCATCCACCTCGAGCGCTTCGGCCTGGCGCCGCAGGCCGGCGGCGCGGTGATGCACCAGGCGCAGCCGGGCGACGCCGACAACGCGCGCATTGTCATCATCCGCGACGGCATGCGCCGCGAAATCGCGTTTCGCAAGAACCAGCCGAGCATCCTCGATGCCGCCTCGGCCGCCGGCCTGGAGGTGCCGTTCTCGTGCACCTCGGGCGTGTGTGGAACCTGCCGCGCGAAGTTGGTTGCGGGCGAGGTGCGTATGGAGCGCAACTTCGCGCTCGACAAAACCGAAGTCGCGAACGGCTTCGTGCTGACCTGCCAGGCGCATCCACTCACACCCCAGGTCACGCTGTCGTTCGACGAGCGCTGACCCCCCAGGAATTTGCGATGACGACACCCACGCTCCAGAGCTACATCGGCGGCCACTGGCTCGGCCGCCAAGCAGCGCAGCCACTGCGCAGTGCCATCAACGGCAAACCCATCTACAACACGCACGCCGAGGCGATCGACTTCGGCGAGGCGGTGGCGCACGCGCGCCACGTCGGCCTGCCCGCGCTGATGGCGCTCGACTTCCAGCAGCGGGCCGAGCGGCTCAAGGCGCTCGCGAAATATCTGATCGAGCACAAGGAAACGCTCTACGCCACCTCGGCCCACACCGGCGCCACGCGTGCCGACAGCTGGATCGACATCGAAGGCGGCAGCGGCACCTTGTTCGCGTACGCCGGCATCGGCAGCAACGAGCTGCCGTCGGGCAACCTGGTGCATGAAGGCCCCGCCATTGCGCTCGGCAAGACCGGCAGGTTTCAAGGCACGCACATCCTCGTGCCGCGCGGCGGCATCGCGGTGCACATCAACGCATTCAATTTTCCCATTTGGGGCCTGCTCGAAAAGTTCGCGCCGGCGTTTCTCGCCGGAATGCCGTGCATCGGCAAACCCGCCACTGCGACGAGCTATCTCACCGAAGCCGCGGTGCGGTTGATCCAGCAATCGGGCATCGTCCCCGAGGGTGCGCTGCAACTCCTGATCGGTGGCACCGGCGACTTGCTCGATCGGCTCGACGGCCGCGATGTCGTCACCTTCACCGGCTCGGCGGACACGGCCGCAAAGTTGCGCGTTCATCCCAACCTCGTGCGCCATTCGATCCCGTTCAACGCCGAAGCCGACTCGCTCAACTGCGCGATCCTGGCGCCCGACGTGACGCCCGACGACGAAGAGTTCGACCTGTTCGTCAAAGAGGTCGCGCGAGAAATGACGGTCAAGGCCGGCCAGAAGTGCACCGCGATCCGGCGCGTGATCGTGCCGCGCGACCGGCTCGACGCGCTGGCCGAGAAGCTGCGCGCACGACTCAAAAAGATCGTCATCGGCGACCCCTCGATCGAGGCCGTGCGCATGGGCCCGCTCGCCTCGCAAGCGCAGCTCGCCGATGTGTCGGAGCGCGTGGCCACGTTGCTGCAGGGCGCCGAGCTCGTCTATGGCGCGCGCGACGGCTTTGCGCCGCTCGGCGAAGGCGTGGCCGAAGGCGCGTTCATCGCGCCGACGCTGCTGCTCAGCCGCCACCCGCTGACGCACGACGCGGTGCACGACATCGAAGCCTTCGGGCCGGTGTCGACGTTGATGCCGTATGAGGGCATCGACGAGGCCATCGCCCTGGCCGCGCGCGGCAGGGGCAGTTTGGTCGCGTCGCTCGTCACGCGCAGCCCGCAGGTCGCCGCACGCGTGATCCCGGCCATGGCGGCGATGCACGGCCGCCTGCTGATCCTCGACCGTGAAGCGGCGGCCGAATCAACCGGCCACGGCTCGCCGCTGCCGCAGCTTAAACCCGGCGGCCCGGGCCGCGCCGGGGGCGGCGAAGAGCTCGGTGGCATCCGCGCCGTCAAGCACTACCTGCAGCGCGCGGCGGTGCAAGGCTCGCCGACGATGCTCGCGGCGGTGACCGGTGAACACATCCGTGGCGCGAAGGTCAACGACACGCCTGTCCACCCCTTTCGCAGCCACTTCGAAGACTTGGCGATCGGCGACTCGCTGCTGACGCACCGCCGCACCGTGGGCGAGGCCGACATCGTCGCGTTCGGCGGCATCTCGGGCGACTACTTCTACATGCACTTCGATGAGATCGCAGCGAAAGCGTCGCCGTTCGGCAAGCGCATCGCGCACGGCTACTTCGTGCTCTCGGCCGCAGCTGGTTTGTTCGTCTCGCCCGCGCCCGGCCCGGTGCTAGCGAACTACGGGCTCGACACGCTGCGCTTCGTCAAGCCGGTCGGCATCGGCGACACGATCCGCGCGCGGCTCACCGCGAAACGCAAGACCGACCGCAACAGACAAGACGCGAACGGCGTCGGCCAGGGCGTGGTCGCGTGGGACGTGGAGGTGACGAACCAACACAACGAGGTGGTCGCGAGCTACGACATTCTGACCCTGGTCGCCAAGCGCAGCTGATCAGGGCGCATGCCCCACGCCGTCTCCCGCCTGCGCGCCGCGCGCCTGGCGCGCAGCACCAAACCGTTTCTCGCGCGCGGCGGGTTCAAGCGCGAGCGCTGCGCGGGTTGCCGGCTGGTGCCGAGCCACTGCCTGTGTGCGTTGCGCCCTTCGGCGCCCACACGCGCCGGCATCTGCCTGCTGATGGCCGACATCGAGCCGCTCAAGCCGAGCAACACCGGCTGGCTGGTCGCCGATGTGGTGGCCGACACCTTCGCCTTCGGCTGGGCCCGCACCGAGACCGACCCTGCGCTGCTGGCTTTGTTGCGCGATCCGCAGTGGCACCCTTATGTCGTATTTCCGGGCGAGTACTCGGCGCCCGGGCGCGTGGTGCACGGCGCCCTGACGCCCGACCCGGTGCTTGACGCAACACAGGGTGCGACACCCCAGCGCCCGCTGTTCATCCTGCTCGACGGCACCTGGGCCGAGGCCCGCAAGATGTTCGGCCGCAGCCCCTGGCTCGACCACTTGCCGGTGCTCAGCCTGGAACCCGAGCAACGATCGCAATACCAGCTGCGCCGCTCGCGCCGCGACGATCACTTCTGCACCAGCGAAGTGGCCGCGATGTGCTTGGGCCTGGCGGGCGAACACGTTGCTGCGCAAACGCTGGCGGCCTACCTCGATGTCTTCACGCACCACTACCTGCAAGCGAGAAATCAATTGCCCGTCGCGTGGGATGGTGCGGCGCACCAGCGCTTGCGCGAGGTCGCTGCCGTCCGGTGATCCGGCGGCGTTCGGTCTACAACTGCACGCCCTTCGTCAGCGCGCCGTCGACCACCAGGTTCGTGCCCGAGATGAAGCTGGCGGCCGGGCTCGCGAGGAAGGCGACGGCGTTCGCCATCTCCTGCGGCGTGCCCATGCGCCCGGTCGGGTTCATCGCCAGCGCCTGCTTGAAGAGCTCGGGGTTGCCGCGCTCGATCTGGTCCCACACGCCGCCGGCGAAATAGGTGTTGCCGGGCGAAACGCTGTTCGCGCGGATGCCTTTGCCGGCAAGGTGGTAAGCGAGGCCCTGGGTGTAGTGGACGATCGCGGCCTTGAACGCGCCGTAGGGCCCGGCCGCGAAGTCGATCTCGCGGCCCGAGACGCTCGCGATCGTCACGATCGAGGCCTTGCCGCTCTTCTCGAGCCAGGGCATCGCGGCGTTCACGAACCGCACCGTGCCCATCATGTCGGTCGCAAAGCCGCTCTGCCAGCCCGCTTCGTCGCCGGGGATCGCGAGCGCGCTCACGTTCGCGACGACGATGTCGATGCCGCCGAACGCATCGGCCACACCGGCGACCCACGCGGCCATGCCGTTCGCATCGGCGACGTCGAGCACACGACCGACGACCTTCGTGCCGTGCGCCGCGAACGCGGCCGCGCTGGCCGCGACCTCGTCGGCGTTGCGCGCGCAGAACGCGACATCGCAGCCCTCGGCCACAAGGGTTTCGACGATCGCGCGGCCGATGCCCTTGGTCCCGCCGGTGACCAGCGCCTTCGCGCCTTTCAGACCCAGATCCATGGTGTTCGCTCCTTCGGTTGCAGACGGCCTCAGGCCGCCAGGTACTTCTTGCTGATCGCCGCGCCGACCGTGTACTTCGGGTCGACGAAGTTGCCGAGCCGCACCTGCCCGCACTGGCTCAACATCATGTAGGCGTCCCAGCGGTCGTAGCCGTACTCGGCCTCCATCCACAGGATCAGTTCCTTGTAGGCGATGCGGGTCGCGTCTTCGAGCGGCCGGGCGCTGCCGATGGCCATGATCACGGCCGCGTTCTCGAGTCGCGGCCATTCGAGCTGCCAGCCCTTGATCAGGTCGACCTCGATCGTCGTCGTGCTCGCGTACTCGACCGCGGTGCCGCAGACCTCGCCGTCGCCCTGGCACGCGTGTGCGTCGCCGATGAACAGGCGGCCGCCGTTAGCGCGCACCGGCAGGTAGGTGATGCTGCCGGGGCCCATGTCGGGCAGGTCCATGTTGCCGCCGTGCGAGTCGGGCGTCAGCGTGTTGATCGAATCGATCTCGGGCGAGCAGCTCAGCGTGCCGATGTGCGGCCGGTAGGGCAGCGTGACGCGCCTGCTCCAGTAGACGCCCTGTTCGTCGACATCGACCTTGCGCACGAGTTCGGGCAGGTCTTGCGTGAGCAGCGCAGTCAGCGAGGTGCCGCTCAGCGCGCCAAACTGCGGGATCATCGCGCAGGTGCCACGCGGGTTCGGGCCGCGTGGCGCCATCGCCTCGATGTGCACCGCGATCACGTCGCCCTTCTCTGCGCCCTCGACCATGATCGGGCCGTTCTGCGGGTTCACGAAGGGCATTTTGAGGACGCGCGAGGGCAGGTCTCGCTCGGTCTTCACGGCCCCCTCGAACGCGTCGCGCGTCTCGACCACCACGCGGTCACCGGGCCGCACGTGCAGCACCGGGTCGGTGTAGGGGCCGATGGTGTAGTGGTACTTGCCCTGCTTCGCCTCGGTGAGCTGGTGCACGTCGGGCGTGCGGCCCTGGGCCGTGCCGCGGGTGCGCATGATCGATTGGGCTAGCCAGGTCATGGGGGCGTTTCCTTCTTGTGGGCGCGGGCTGCCTGCAACACCGGGTGCCGCCGATGCCAATCGGTCGCCTGCTGAAAGGCCCAGCCCGCGCGCACCAGCAGGGTTTCTTCGAAGTGGCGCGAGACGAATTGAAAGGCGACGGGTGTGCCCGCCTCGGTGAAGCCCGCGGGCAGCGTGATGGTCGGGCTGCCGGTCATGTCGAACGGGCAGGTGTGGCGCAGCATGCCGCTCATCAACTCGGCGTCTTCACCGAAGTGCGCCATCCATTCGAGCGTCGGCGAGGCGACGCTGGTGACCGGCACGATCAGCAGGTCGACGCCCTCGAACAGCGCGCGAACGCGGCCTGCGTAATCGTGGCGGCGCAGCACGATCTTCTGGTAGTCGACCGCGCGCTGCGAGAGGCCGAGTTCGATGATGCCGGCGAGCGCCGGGCCGTACTCGCTTTTGCGAGACGGGTAGGTCGCTTCGTGCGCGACCGCGGTCTCGATGCCGCACAGCGGGAACCAGTCGGCGGTGACCCGCGCGGCGTCGGGGATCGTCACCGGCACCAAGGTGGCGCCCGCCCCATCGATCACTTTCAACGCCGCCGCGATCGCGGCGCGCGTGGGTGCATCGACGCCTGCGCTGTTCCAGTGCGCGTCGACGCCGACGCGCAGCCCGCGCAGGCCCTTCGGCATCTCGCCGAGGTAGTCGGGCACCGGCAGCAGGCTCGCGGTCGGGTCGAGCGGGTCGGCGCCGGCAATCGCGCCGAGCATCGCAGCGGCATCGGCCGCGCTGCGCGTCATCGGGCCGATGTGGTCGAGCGTGGCGGCGAGCTCGAATGCGCCGTAGCGGCTCACCCGCCCCCACGTCGGCTTCAGGCCCGTGAGACCGTTCGCGGCCGAGGGGAACCGAATCGAGCCGCCGGTGTCGGTGCCGAGCGAGCCGTAGCACAGGCCCGCGGCCGTCGCGACACCCGAGCCGCTCGACGAGGCGCCCGGCCAGTGCGCCGCGCTCCACGGGTTGACCGGCGGGCTGACCGACGGGTGGTGGTCGGCGTAAGCCCCTTCGGTCATCTGCAGCTTGCCGAGGATCACGGCACCGGCCTCGCGCAGCTTCTTGACGGCGGTGCCGTCTTCGGTCGGCACGAAGTCGCGGTAGAGCGTCATTCCGGCGGCGGTCGGCACGCCGGCGGTCCAGCACAGGTCTTTGACCGCGAGCGGCACGCCGTGAAGCGGGCCGAGCACGCGGCCAGCGGCGATCTCGGCATCGGCGCGGTTCGCGTCCACGAGCGCTGCATCCGCCATCACGATGACGTAGCTCTTCAGCGTGTCATCGAGCAGGCCGATGCGTTCGAGCTGCGCGCGCGTGGCCTCGACCGAAGACAGTTCGCGCGAATGGATGCGCTGGCCGATGTCGAGCAGTTCGAGGTAGTGGAGTTCGGTCGTGGCCATCGAGGCTCCTGATGGGATGGATCGGGTTGCGCGCGCGCCGAGTCAGCCGTGCACGCCGGTGTACTCGCTCATGATCTGCAGATCGCCGAGGTGCTCGCGCGGGATCTCGCCGCCGAGCTGGCCGCGCTTGATCACAAGCACGCGCTGCGACACCGCGGCGATGAACTCGAGGTTTTGCTCGACCAGCACGATCGTGAGCTTCATGCGCTCACGCAGGCCCGCGAGCGTCTCGGCGATCTCTTCGATGATCGACGGCTGAATGCCCTCGGTGGGTTCGTCGAGCAGCAGCAAGGTCGGCTTGCCGGCGAGCGCCCGGGCGAGTGCCAGCAGCTGCTGTTCGCCGCCCGAGAGCGAGCCGCCGGCGCGGTCGAGCAACGGCTTCAATCGCGGAAAGTCTTGCAGCAGCGCGTCGATCGTGTCGGTCGCGCCGGTTCGTTTGACCTCGCCGGTCTTGACCAGGCCCATGCGCAGGTTGTCCATCGCGCTGAGCGTCGGGAAGATCTCGCGGCCCTGCGGCACGTAGGCCATGCCGAGCTTGGCGCGCTGGTGCGGCGCGGCACGCGTGACGTCGACTCCGGCGAACGTGACCCGGCCGCTGCCGATGCGCAGCGCACCGATCAGCGTGCGCAGCAGCGTGGTCTTGCCCATGCCGTTGTGCCCGAGGATGCCAACCGATTCGCCCTCGCCGATCTCGAGCGAGATGTCGTGCAGCACGGGGATCGCGCCGTAGCCGGCGTGCAGGCCTGAGACGTCGAGCATGCGTGCGCCTTTAATGCGGCTTCTTGCCGAGATAAATCTGCTGCACCAACGGGTCGCTCATGATCTTGTCGGGCGTGTCTTCCTTGATGATCGCGCCCTGGTGCAGCACGGTCACCTTGCGCGCGATCATGCGGATGAAGTTCATGTCGTGCTCGACCACCACCAACGCGTGCTGGCGGTTGATCTCGAGGATGAGTTCGGCGGTGCGCGCGACCTCGGCGTCGCTCATGCCGGCGGCCGGTTCGTCGAGCAGGATCAGCGGCGGGTCGGCCGCGATCACCACACCGATCTCCACCCACTGCCGCATGCCGTGCGCGAGCAGCCCGGCGAGCGAATCCTGGTACGCCGTCATGCCGACGCGCTCGAGCGTTTCGCGCGTGATGCGGTCGGCTTGCTGGTTGCTGTTGACGCGGCGCGCCGAGAGCCAGACGTTCTCCCAGACCGTCAATCCGTTGAACAGGCTCGGCACCTGGGTCTTGATGCCGATGCCCAAACGGCCCGGTTCGTGGGGCTGCATGTTCGAGATGTCTTTCCCGCGAAAAAAAATCTTGCCCGAGGTCGGCTTCACCTGCCCGGTGAGCAGCTTGAAGAACGTGCTCTTGCCGGCGCCGTTGGGGCCGATCACGCAGCGCAGTTCGGCTTCGGCGAGGGTGAAGTTGACGTCGCGCGTGGCGTGCACCCCACCGAAGCGCACGTTGAGGTCGCAGGTCTCGATCAGGGGCGTCATGCGCGGGGACCGGAATGGGCGGCCGTGGTGGCGCGGGTCGTGACCATGGCGGCGGGCGCGGCGGTAGGCGCGCGGGCAGCATCACCGCGCCTCAGCTTGCGCGAGCACCAGTCGATCACGAGCCCGAGGCTCGGCACGATGCCGCGCGGCACCATCAGCACGAACACCACCAGGATCGCGCCGAGCACCAGGTTCGAGTTGAAGGTCTGCTGCGTGCCGATCTGCGTGGTGAGCCACTGGATCGCGACGCAACCGATGATCGGCCCGACCAGCGTGCCCAGGCCGCCGACGATCACCCAGATGATGATCTGCGCCGATTGCGCCAGGCCGAAGATGGTCGGGCTCGTGAACGCGCCCCAGTTCGCGAACAGGCAGCCCGCGAGGCCGGCGATCGCGCCGCCGAGCGTGAAGCAGAAGAGCTTGTAGGCACGGGCGTCGTAGCCGAGCAGCAGCACGCGCTGCTCGTTCTCTTTGGCGGCGACGATGACCCGGCCGATCTTCGAGGCGATCAGCACGCGCAGACCGAGGTACACGACCAGCAGGCTTGCGAAGGTCACGTAGAAGATGCCTTTCGGGCTCAGCACGTCTTCCGGGTTGCCAGGCATGTTCAGCGTGGGGATGCCGGGGATGCCGTTGAAACCGCCGAGCGGCGCGGTGCCGATCTTCCACTCGGGACCTGCCGTCGAGTTGACCAGGTTGAACAGGATCAGCGTGACGGTGAGCGTGATCACGCCCATGTACACGTCCGACAGCCGGCCGTAAAAGATGACGTAGCCAAGCACGGCCGCGAACAGCGCAGGCACCGCGATCGCGAGCAGGAACGCAAAGGTGCTGTCACCCATGTTCATCACGGCGATCGCATAGGTGTACGCGCCCAAACCGAAGAACGCCGCCTGGCCGAAGCACAGGATGCCGCCGAAGCCCCAGATGAACGCGAGGCTCACGCCGAGGATCGACATCACGGCGTAGATCGTGACCTGGATCAGGTCGTAGTCGTCGAGGCGCCCGGGCAGGCCGAACAGCAAGGCGATGCCGATGGCCATGACGAGCGCAGCGCTGGCCCATGACGACGCGAACCGGTTCACAACGACCCCTTGAAGAATCGCCCGGTGATGCCTTGCGGCAGCAAACGCAACATCAAGATGGCCGCGAACAGCAACGCTACCTCGCCGAAAACGGGCGTGGTGAGAAAGGTCGCCAGCTGGTTGATGGCGCCGAACAGCGACGAGGCCCCGACCAGCCCGGCCAGGATCGCCGGCCCGCCGCCGATGACCGTGATGAATGCCTTGGCGACGAACGCGCCACCCATCGTCGGCACCACGCCGGTCAGCGGCGCGAGCAACCCACCGGCGAGCCCGGAAAGCGCAGCGCCGACCGCGAAGGTGACCGAGTACACGCGGCTCGGGCTGATGCCGAGCGCGTTCGCCATCTCGGGCTTTTGCATCGTGCCGCGCGCGATCAGGCCCCATGCGGTGTGCAGCAGCACCCAGCGGATCGCTGCGGCCAGCGCGACCGCCACCGCGATGATCACCAGCGTGTAGCCGCTGACCGAATAGGCGCCGATCATGAAGCTGCCGAGCGGCGCCGAGACGCCCGCGGTGGTGTTGCCGGCGAGCGAGGTGACGATGCCCACCAGCAGCAGCGAGAGGCCCCAAGTGGCGAGCATGGTGTCGACCATCCGGCCGTAGAGGCGCCGGATGATCAGACGTTCGAGGGCGACCCCGACGATGCCGACCGCGATCGGCGCCACCACGAACATCGCCACCCACAGGTTGACGCCGAACTTCATCGCGCCGATCACGCTGTAGGCGCCTAGCATCATGAACTCGCCGTGCGCGAGGTTGATGACCTTCATCATGCCGAAGATCACTGCGAGTCCGGCCGAGATGATTACCAAACTGGCGATTGCGTAGAGCACCTGGATGACGACGACGAGGGCGAGGTCCATGGGGAAGCCGGCGCCTTCGGGTTCAGACCTTGATGACGTATTGCTGGTTGTCGTTCGGGTTCTTCTTGAGGTTGCAGACCGCGCTCGTGTCGGTGGGTTTTTGCTGCTGAAAGGTCTCGACGATGTTGAGCTGCTTGTTTTTCACCTCGGCGATGCTGACGTTGAGCACGCAGTGGTGGCTGTCGGGGTCGATGCTCACCTTGCCGCTCGGGCCTTCGATGCTGATGCCCGACTCGAGTGCCGCGATGACCTTCATTCGGTCGAGCGAGCCGGCTCGTCTGACGCCCTCGGCCCACAGCTTGAAGCCCTGGTAGGTGCCCATCGCGAGCTCGGTGATGTTCGGGTAATCCTTGCCGAAGCGTTTGTAGAAACGCTCTTTGAAGGCCTTGTTCTCGGGCGTGTCGAGGTTCTGGAAGTAGTTGTACGAAATCAGGAAACCATCGGCCTCGGGCGCCGACAGCACGATGTGCTCGTTGCCGCCCGCGAAGGTGGTCGAGGCGAGCGGGATCTTCTTCGTCAGCCCGGCAGCGGCCCACTGCCGATAGAACGAGATGTGCGCGCCACCGACGAGCGCCGAGACGATCATGTCGGGCTTGGCGGCCTCGATCTTCGAAATGGTCGGGCCGAAGTTGGTCACGTCGAGCGGGAAGAAATCGATCGACGCGATCGAGCCGCCGTTCTCCTGCACGAACTTCTTGACCCACTGCGACGTGATCTGGCCATAGTTGTAGTCGGCCGCGACCACGTAGACCTTCTTGCCCCACTTCTTCATCGCGTAGGGCACGAGCTTCGCGACGGTCTGGGCCGGGGTCACGCCGGTGCAGAAGGTGTTGCGATCGCAAACCCCGCCCTCGTACTGCGTGTTGTAGAAATAGAGCGTCTTGTTGCGGTCAAGCACCGGGCGTATCACCTCGCGCGAGGCCGAGGTGATGCCGCCCATCACGACAGCGGCCTTGTCTTTGAGCGACGCCTGCTGTGCGAACTGCGCGTAAAGCTGCATGTTCGACTGTGGGTCGTAAGTGGCAAGCTTGAGCTGCTTGCCGAGCAGGCCGCCGGCAGCGTTTTGCTCTTCGATCGCCAGCGTCATGCAGTCGGCCATCGGCTTGCCGTAGATGTCGAGCCCGCCGGAAAGGTCGTGGATGCTGCCGATGACCATCTCGTCGGCGGAGAGCGCGGCCAATGGGAACAGCGGTGCGGTCGTGCCGGCGACCACGGCGCCAGAGGTCTTGATGAATGAGCGACGGTCCATGGGGTTCAACTCCTGTTTTATGTAGAAGAGCGGCGGCTGCCGCGGCGGAACAACTCTCGGGTCAAATCGCTTTCCAATCGCCGGCCTGCTCGAATGCGTAGGCGGCGCGGTAAATAGTGGCTTCGTCGTAAAACTTGCCAATCAGCATCATCCCGACCGGCAGGCCGTCGACCAGCCCGCAAGGCACGCTCATCGCCGGGTGGCCGGTGACATCGAACGGGCAGGTGTTGGGCAGCATCTCAAATGCCCGCGCGATCACCTCCTCGACCGGCGCGCCGGGCGCTGGCAGCGGCGTGGCAGTAAGCGGCAGCGTCGGCATCAGCAGCAGGTCGAAATCAGACAGCGTCGCGTCGTAGGCCGCGGTGAGCTGGCGCGCGAGGTTCTGCGCCTTGGCGTAGTAGTGACCGCGGTAGTGCTTGATGAAATATTCGCCGAGCACCATCGTCAGCTTGAGGGTCTCGGAGAGCTCGTCGGCGCGCTGCTTCCAGCCGGCATGGAAGTCGACCATGCTGGTCACGTACAGCCCCTTCCAGTTGAAGCCGTGGCCGTTGTCTTTCATCATCTGCTGAGTCGCGCCTTCGGCCGCGATCGGCAGCCAGATGGCCGGGCCGACCGCGTGCATCGGCACCGAAACCTCGCTCACCTTCGCGCCGAGCTTCATGAAGACCTCAGCTGCCTGGCGCACCTTCGCGTCGACGGCCGAGAGCGACTGCGGCCAGCCGAAACCTTCTTTGACGATGCCGATCTTCAGGCCCCGCACACCCTCCTTCATCAGCTGGCTGTAGGGCTTGGCGAGCTGACCGGCGTGCTGGCGCGGGTCGAGGCCGTCCGGCCCGGCGATGGCCTCGAGCATCAACGCGTTGTCGGTCACGTTGTTTGTCATCGGGCCGGTGTGGTCGATCGTGAGTTCGATCGGCATCACGCCGGTGTAGGGCACCAGACCGTGCGTGGCCTTCATGCCGTAAATGCCGCAGTAAGAGGCCGGCATCCGGATCGAGCCGCCCTGGTCACCGCCGATCGCGAGATCGACCTCGCCCGCTGCCACGAGCGCCGCGCTGCCCGACGACGAGCCGCCGGCCGAGTAACCCATGCGATGCGGGTTGTGCACCGGGCCAGTCGAGCTCGTGTGCGAGCCACCCGAGAAGCAGAAGTATTCGCAGACCGATTTGCCCACCACCGTGGCACCGGCGTCGAGCAGCCGCGTGACCACCGTGGCGTCGACATTCGGCACGTAGCCCTCCAGCGTAGAGGCGCCGTTAGTCATCGGCACACCGGCGAGGCAGACATTGTCTTTGAGCACCACTGTCTTGCCCTTCAGCAGCCCGCTCGCGGCGCCCTTGATCGTGGTTTTCACGTACCAGGCGCCGTATTTGTTTTCCTCGCCCGAGGGGCGATAGCCAGGCGTGCGCGCATAGGTGACGGCAGGCTGGTAGTCGGGCATCGCGTCGACCACGTCATAGGCATCGAAGTTCGCCTGCAACAGCGTGTTGTAGACGGTGGCCTGCTCATGCGAGAGGTGAATGCCGAGACCGAGTGCGACCTCTTGCAACTGGTCGAGGGTGGGACGCTTGATTGCCATGGGATGCCTCCGCGAAGTGAGTGGTTGCCGATGCCTTGCAGCGATCGGCGGGCGCATCCGCAACCCGTCGATCGGCAGGTAAGATGCATACTGATTCTGTCCGCCACTACTTTTCGAGTCAAGCTTTTCTTTGCTTTGGAAAGCATTAAGGCGGGGAACGTGACCTGCTCAGAGCCGCGTGATCACGCCGAACGCATTGCCTTCGGCGCGCGCCAAGTAGATTGGCGTGCAACTGGCGCCTCGGCCGCCGTAGGTCGCATCGCGCGCGCTCGCATAGGCGAACGGGGCCTGGCCCATGCGCTCCCAGTCGAGCGGCGATCGCCGTGCCTTTCCGAGCAATTCGGCCAGGAAGTGAACGCCTTCGTAAGTCGACTGCCCAAAGGTGTTGAGCGTCGGTGCGCGCTCGCCGAAATGTGCGCGGTACCGCTCCTTGAAGGCATGGTTGGCGTCGGTGTCGAGCGTTGCAAAGTAGCCGCAAGCGACGAACAGGTCTTCGGAGTTTTCGGCGCCGATGCCGAGCAGTTCGTTCTCACCGACTGCAGGCGACAGCCGCAGCACCGCATGCGACAAGCCGGCACCGCCGAACGCGCGGTTGAAGTCGACAGCGTCCTGGCCGACCAGCGATATCAGCACCGCGTCGGCGCGGGTCTCGCGCACCCGATCGAGCACCTCGGAGAAGTCAACCGTGCCGATTGGCACATAGCTCTCGCCGACCATCGCGCCGCCCGCTTCGGCGATGTACTCGCGTGCCATGCGGTGCGACACGCGTGGCCAAATGTAGTCGTTGCCGACCGCGAACCAACGTTGCGGGCGGCGATGGCGGCCGAGCCACCGGATCGCCGGGCGCAGTTGGCGCTCGGTGGTTTCGCCGATCGCGAAGACGCGCGGCGTGACTTCCCCGCCTTCGTAGAGCGGCGTGTAGACGAACGGGATCTGCCCGCCGACGGCCCGCAGAATGCGTTGGCGCACCGCACTGGTGTGCATGCCGATCAGCGCATCGACATCTCCCGCGACCACCAGCTCAGTGAGCGTGGCCTCGATGTCGGGCGCGTCATCGGCCGCGTTGACCGTCAGCAAGCGGCAGCTTCGGCCGGCCATGCCCGAGGCGCGGTTCAATTCGGCCACTGCCAGGCGTGCCGAGGCCAGCGCCGAAGGGCCCCACATGCCGGCGGTGCCACCGAGAGGCACGCACAGGGCGATGGTCATGTCGCCGCGCCCCTCGGCGGCGCGAGGGCCTTGCGCAGTGCGGATCGGTCTTTCGAGTGTGGACACCATGGAAACTCCCAGACACGCACCAAGTCGGCGACGGCTGATCTGCCTTCGCACACGATCGCACCAAATTACTTTCCCAAGCAAGCTCTTCTACGTAAAATACAGCGCTGAAACACCAAAGCATCTGTCATGCCCGACTCGGAAATCTCGACCTACCTGGCTTACTTGCTGGCCTCCGCGAACCGGCGCATGCGCATCGGGCTGGCCCAGTCGATCGCCTCCGAAGAAGTCAACGAAGAACACTGGCGCATTCTCCAGGTGCTGTCGGACGAGCACGGTCGCTCGATGGGCGACCTCGCCGAGCTGGTGCTGCTGAACCACCCCGCGCTGACCAAGAACATCGACAAGCTGGTCAGCCGCGGCCTGGTGCAGCGCGCCGCCGATGCACACGACAACCGCAAAGTACTCGTCTACATCAGTGACCTCGGGCTCGAGACAGTGCGCCGTCTCAAAAAACGGGTCGACGCCCACCACGACGGCATCGAAGAAGCACTCGGGCCACGCAAGACCAGCCAGTTGAAAAAACTGCTGGAAAGTTTCATCGAGGAATCCGAGCCTCGCTAGCGTGGTGGCCCGTTCCTTTCAGAGCAGCACAGTCAGAAGTTGAACTCGACACCAGTGCGCGGCCGGAGCTAACCCGAAGACTGCAGCAGCGCTTTGGCCGCTTCGATCCGAAGGGTGAGTGGCACGCTCTCGTCGTTCATGACTTGGGTGAGAAATCGCTTCGGGTCTTCACCGGCAGCGCCGGTCATCACGGCGACCGTGGTCACCGCCGCGGTCGCGGCCGGCTGATGGGCGCGCGGCGCGAGCCGCTTCGATGCAGCGTCGAACACGGCCGGCTTCATCGTCGCCAACCCGCGCAGCAACGTCGCTTGGCCTTCCTCGCTGGGTGGGATGTCGAGCCACGGCGTGTCGGCGAAGACGGGCGCGAGATCGGGCGCGACGAACGCCGACCAGTTGCCGGTTTCCTCCTGCAAAGCCGGCACCAGCGCGGCATGGCACGGTGTCGACGCATCCGGGGCCGGCATCAGGTGAACACGACTGGCGTCCACCTCGCACAAGAACCGCAAACGCAACGACTCGAGAAACGCATGCGCCTGCGCGACTGCGATCGGCTCGGCGAGCGAGAACCAGAGCTGCAGGCCATCGGTGCCGGACACGGCGATCGCGGGCGCGGGTAACTCCAACTCCGCCTGAACGCCGTGCCAGACCCGCGAGAGAACCTCCCAGTCAGGCGGCCACGTCAGCGCCATCACCATGGCCCGCACGCTGCCCGAAGCGTCGATCAACGCCGAGGGCTGCGCGTCGGTTCCAGCGTGTGCCTGGGGCCGAGGCAGGTACAGGCGATGCAGCTCTGACTGCAGTCGGTTCATGGCGGTACGCGTGGGCTGGTGTGGGGTCGCATGACTCTACCCGGTGCGGGTGAAGAATTCCCATGCACAACTCCCGAAAATGACGTCTGTCGTCCGCACGTTGCTGCCATCGAGCAGACGGGATCGGGCGATCGGTTCGCAAACCATTTATCAAGAAAACCCTGCGACAGCGCGCCAACGAAGGCGGGCATCGTGACTTCACGTTCTCTGTATTTAGCCGGTCCGCAGCGCTGCGGCGAAACCTGGACGGTCGAGCGCGTTGACGACAAACAGAACAGAAAGCGAACGGAGTCGACGCGGCCGTCGCCGAGCCACGCTGCATCGAACCGTTCGGCGTCTCGTTCTTCGACCGGGTCAGCGCGCTCGTGCTGGACGACCGGGCCACCGGGTACGGCACGCTGAACATCGCACTCACTTTCGTCGGCGTCGGGCCACGCGGCGCGTCGATTGGTACACGCTCTTCGAGAGCCCGCACCGCGGTCCGGTGCCGACCCCTGCCATGGCGCCGCAATAATCGATCGGCAGGGTCAAAACACAACAACGACGCCAGGGAGTGGCCGTGAACGAGACGACGAATTCGGCACCGCGAGGTGGCCTGTGGGCAACGCTGTTCGGCGTGTGGGTCGCGCCGCCGTGGCTGCGCTGGGTTGGCGTCCAACTGATGCGCGCCGCGGGCGTTGTGCGGGCGCGGCCACGTGCCAGCGGTGGAGCGCTCGTGGCGCTGGTCGCGATCGCTGTCGGCGGTTGGTTCGGCCATGCGTGGTGGCAGGCGCGGCCGAAGCCGGTCGAGGTGAGCTTCAAGGCCGACGGCCCGGCGGTGACCGATTTCGTGAACAACGGCGCGCCGCAGCCGATGACGCTGACCTTCTCGAACTCGGTTGCGCCACTGGCGCTGGTGGGCAAGGAAGTCGCGAACGGCATCACCGTCGCGCCCGCGATCGCCGGCACCTGGCGCTGGGCCAGCGACCGCCAACTCACGCTCACGCCAAAGGCCGAATGGCCGGTCGGCACCGAGTTCAAGGTGGTGCTCGACGACAGCGCCGTCGCGCCGCAGATCCGCTTGCAGGCGCGCGAATTCGCGTTCACCAGCGCGGTGTTTCAGCCGACGCTGCGCAAGGCCGAGTTCTACCAAGACCCGGTGAACCCGGCGATCAAGAAGGTCGAGATCGAAGTCGGCTTCACGCACCCGGTGAACACAGTCGAGTTCGAGAAACGCATCGAGCTGCGGCTCGGCACACAGGCCGAAGGCACGCTCGGCCTCGGCCGCGAGACCACGCCGTTCACCGTGACCTACGACAAGTTGAAGCTCTCGGCCTACGTGCATTCCGCCGTGCTCGCGATCCCGAAAGAATCGACCGCGCTGCACTTCAGGCTCGACAAGGGCACCGCCGCGCAACTCGCCGGCATGCCGAGCCAGACCGGCCTGAATCAATCGGTGACCGTGCCGGGGCTGTACAGCCTGGAAGTCGACGACGCGAGGGTGGCCGTCGTCACCAACGAACGCTACGAGCCGGAGCAGGTGTTGATCGTGGCCACCTCGCAGCTCGTGCACGAGCGCGAGGTCGCGAAGAACATCGCCGCCTGGGTGCTGCCGTTGCAGAACCCGCGCATCAAAAAAGAGGACCAGACCGAGGAGCCCTATGCGTGGTCCGACCCGAGCGAAGTCACAGTCGAGGTGCTCAAGCTCGCGACGAAGCTCGAGCTCGGCGCGATCCCGTCGGAGCAGGAACACGCGCAGGTGCATTCGTTCAAGCTGCGCGCCGACGTGGGCCGAATGGTCTATGTGCAGGTCGACGGCAAGACCAAAAGCTTCGGCGGCTACCTGATGCGCGGCAATGCGCAGCGCATCGTCACCGTGCCGCCTTACCCGCCAGAGCTGCGCATCTTGAGCCAGGGCGCGCTGCTGCCGCTGAGCGGCGAGAAGAAGGTGGCGGTGCTGGTGCGTGACCTGCCGGGCGTGCGCTTCGAGATCGCGCGCGTGCAGCCAGCGCAGTTGCAGCACCTGGTCTCGCAGACGCAGGGCAACTTCGCGAATCCGGAGTTCATCGGCAGGTTCGGGCCCGACAACATGACCGACCGCTTCGAGCAGAAGCTGCCGTTGCCGGGCCTGCAACGTGGCAAGCCGCACTACGAATCGATCGACCTGGCGCAATACCTCGCGAAAGACGGCGACGCCAAGCGCGGGTTGTTTTTGCTGAAGGTGCAGGGCTACGACCCGAAGACCGACCCGGCGAATGCGGCTGCCGATTCGAAGGACAAAGCGAAACCGGTTGCCGCCGACCCGAACGCGTTGAAGGCCGAGCCGGATGCCGAGCCCGAGAGCAATAACGAGTCGGAGCCGGGCCAGGAAAATCAGGATCCGAGCACGCTCGAAGAACGCCGCCTCGTGCTCGTCACCGACCTCGGCCTCTTGATCAAACAGTCGACCGACGGCTCGCGCGATGTGTACGTTCAGTCGATCTTCAGCGGCGAGCCGGTCGCGGGTGTCACCGTCGAGGTGATCGCGAAGAACGGCAGCACCATCTTCAGCCAGACCACCGACGCCGCTGGCCACGTGCGCTTCGACAAGCTCGAAGGCATGGTGCGCGAGCGCGCGCCATTGCTCGTGATCGCGAAGAAGGCGGGCGACATGAGCTTCATGCCGCTCAACCGCAACGACCGCCAGCTCGACTTCTCGCGCTTCGACGTGGGCGGCATGCAAAACGCGCGCTCGCCCGATCAGCTGAGCGCCTACCTCTTCTCCGACCGCGGCATCTACCGGCCGGGCGAGACGATGCACCTCGGCGTGATCGTCAAGGCCACCGACTGGGCCAAGCCGCTGGCCGGCGTGCCGCTCGAAGCCGAGGTGCTCGACGCGCGCGGGCTGGTCGTCAAGAAGGAGCGCATCCGCCTCGGCGCGGGCGGCTTCGCCGAGGTGAGCCACACGACGCAATCGACCTCGCCGACCGGTAACTACACCGTCAACCTCAACATCATGCGAGGCAACGACATGCTGCGCCAGATCGGCAGCACGAGCGTAAAAGTGCAAGAGTTCCTGCCCGACCGCATGACCGTCAGCGCGCAGTTGCTGACTGCCGGCGGCGCGCCCGCAGCGGCGCTCAGCGATGGCTGGGTCAGCCCGAAAGATTTGAAAGGGCACATCAATGCGCAAAACCTGTTCGGCACACCGGCCGAGAACCGCCGGGTCGAACTCTCGATGACGCTGAGCCCCGCGTACCCTGCGTTTCGGGCGCATGCCGACTACAGCTTCTACGACCCGCAGCGCGCGAAGCAAGGCTTCGCCGACAACCTGCCCGACGCCAAGACCAACGACAAGGGCGACGCCGATGTCGACCTGAACCTCGCGCGCTATGCGCGTGCCACCTACCGCCTGAGCCTGCTCGGCAAGGTGTTCGAGCCCGAGGGCGGGCGCAGCGTGGCCGCCGAAGCGAGCGTGCTGGTCTCGGAGCTGCCGTACCTCGTCGGGGTGAAGAGCGATGGTGACCTGGGCTTCGTCTCGCGCGGCAGCAAGCGGCTCGCGACGGTCATCGCGATCGACCCGACCGCCAAGCGCCGCGCGACCGATGGGCTCATGCTGCAACTCGTCGAGCGCAAGGTCGTCTCGGTGCTGATGCGCCAGGCGAACGACACCTACCGCTACGAGTCGCGCAAAAAGGAGGCGCTGGTCAGCGAGAAGCCGCTCGCGGTGCCGGCCGACGGCTTCAGCCTGAAGCTCGACACCGAGAAGGCCGGCAATTACAGCTATGTGGTGCGCGATGCGGCCGGCATCGAGCTGAACCGCATCGACTACAACGTGGCCGGCCAGGGCAACGTGACACGCTCGCTGGAGCGCAACGCCGAATTGCAATTGACTTTGAACAGGAAGGACTACCAACCGGGCGACGAGATCGAGGTCAGCATCCGCGCGCCTTACGTCGGCGCCGGCTTGATCACGATCGAGCGGGACAAGGTGTTCACGCAGGCCTGGTTCAAGACCACGACGACGGCCTCGGTGCAGAAGATCAAGCTGCCGAAAGACTTCGAGGGCAACGGCTACGTCAACGTGCAGTTCATCCGCGACCCGGGTTCGGATGAAATCTTCATGAGCCCGCTGAGCTACGGCGTGGCGCCGTTCGCGACCAGCCTCGCGCAGCGCACCAACACGCTCAAGCTCACCGCGCCCGAGCTGACCAAGCCCGGCCAGGTGTTGAAGATGAAGCTGACCGCGGAGCAGCCGACGCGCGCGGTCGTGTTCGCGATCGACGAAGGCATCTTGCTGGTCGCGCGCTATCAAAACGCCGACCCACTGGCCTTCTTCTTCCAGAAGCGCGCGCTCGAAGTCAAGAGCGCGCAGATCCTCGATTTGATCCTGCCGGAGTTCAAGCGGCTGATGGCAGCCGCGGCGCCAGGCGGTGACGAGGCCGGTGCGAATGCGCGCAACCTGAACCCGTTCAAGCGCAAGGGCGAGGCGCCGGCGGTGTATTGGTCGGGCATCGTCGATGTCAGTGGAGAGAAGGAGTTTGCGTACACCGTACCCGATCACTTCAACGGCACGCTGCGGGTGATGGCGGTCGCGGTGAACGAAGGTTCGGTCGGCGTTGCGGCCACCAAGGCACTCGTGCGCGGTGACTTCGTGATCTCACCCAACCTGCCGTTGATGGTGGCGCCGGGCGACGTGTTCGACGTGTCGGTCGGTGTCGCGAACAACATCGCCGGCAGCGCGGCCGACTCGGTCGTGCAGTTGACCTTGAAGCCCGCGTCGACCTTCGAGGTCGTCGGCGCGCCGACGCAGACGTTGAAGATAGGCGCGATGCGCGAGGCAGTCGCGAGCTACAAGGTTCGCGTGAAGGATGCGCAGAGCGCGACCTTGGGTTCGGCGACTCTCGAGTTCACATCGACCCTTGGCAACAAGTCATCCACGCGCAAGCTCGACGTCAGCGTGCGCCCCGCCACACCGATGGCGACCACGCTCGCGCTCGGCAGCTTTACCGGCTCGAAAGAGGTGCCGACCCCGCGCGATCTCGTCCCCGAATTCCGCAAGCAGGAGGTCGCCATCTCGGTGTTGCCGCTCGCACTCGCACCGGGGCTGATGAGCTACCTCGACAACTTCGAGCACCTGTGCACCGAGCAACTCGTGAGCCGCACGCTGCCCGCGCTGGTACTCGCGCGCCGGCCCGAGTTCGCGGCCGATCGCACGCCCGTCAGCGCAGCGAAAACGCTCGACGGCACGCTGCGCATGCTGCGCACACGCCAGAACGCGCAAGGCGGCTTCGGGCTGTGGACAGCCTCGGTGCAAGCCGACGAGTTCGCCTCGGTCTACGCGGTACACCTGATGCTCGAAGCGCGTGAGCTCGACGTGCCGGGCTCTCAAGTTCCACCCGACCTCTTGCAGAAGGGCCTCGACTACCTGCAGCAACTCGCCGCCAGCAACCCGGCCGATCTGAACGCAGCCCGCACGCGCGCCTATGCGATCTACCTGTTGACGCGCAACGGCGCGGTCACCACACCGTTGCTCGCCGGCCTGCGCGAAACGCTGGACGCGAAGTTCGGCGCCGCGTGGAAGACCGATGCGATCGCGTCGTTCATGGCCGCAACCTACCAGCTGCTCAAGCAGGACAAGCCGGCGAACGAGTTGCTGGGGCCGATGGTCAAGCAGTTGGAGACGGGCGGTGCAACCTACCGCTACGCCCACTACTCCGACCCGACGATCCGCGACGCACAACTGCTGTACCTGCTCGCGCGCCACTTCCCGGCGCGGCTCAAATCACTGGAGCCGACGACCTTCGCGCGCTTCGTCACGCCAATCGCCAACGGCGCGTACAACACGCTGTCGTCGTCGTGGGCGATCCTCGCGATCGACGCGATGGCGCGCCAGCTCGGCGGCGACGCACTCGGCAAGTTGAGCGTTGCGCAGGTCGATGCCAAGGGCAAATCCGTCGACCTGAGACTGCCGGCGAACCTGTTGCCGCGGGTTGCGTTCGATGCCGGCACCACGAAGCTCAGATTAGCGAACGACGGCCCGCTGACCACCTGGTACGCCGTCACGCAAACGGGCTTCGACCGCATGCCACCGACGACCGAGTTGAAGGCCGGTCTGGAGGTGCTGCGCGAGTACGTCGGCGCTGACGGCAAGCCGGTCACGTCGGTGAAGATCGGCGACGAGCTGACCGTGAAGCTGAGCCTGCGCGGCATGGCGATGTCGGGCAAGGACAGTGGCAACAGCGACGTCGGCAACGTCGCGCTGACCGACCTGCTGCCCGGCGGCTTCGAGCCGGTGCAAAGCCGCGACCCGAACGGCGCGACCAGCACCGTCACCGGCGCGGGGCTCGAATTCGCCGACGTGCGCGAAGACCGCGTCGTGCTGTACGCCGCGGCGACCGATCAAGTGCAGACCTGGAGCTACCGCATCCGCGCGACCAACCTCGGCGAGTTCACCGTGCCGCCCGTCTGGGCGCAATCGATGTACGAGCGCGAGCGGCAAGCGCGTTCGCTGGCGGGCAAGGTGGTGGTGAGTGCGAAGTAGGCTGGCGCGCTGGACACGCGACGTGGTGATCATCGCCACGCTGTGTGCTCTCGCCCTGCTTGTGCTGCGCTTCACCCCGTACGCCCCGCTTCGCGACCGCGCCACCTACTCGCGCGCCTTCTACACCAACGACGGCGCGCTGCTGCGCCTGACGCTCGCGAGCGACGAGCAGTACCGCGTCTGGACGCCGCTCACCCGCATCGACCCGCGTCTGGTCGAAGCGGTGCAGCTCTACGAAGACCGCTGGTTCCGCTGGCACCCGGGTTTCAACCCGGCCAGCCTCGCGCGCGGTGCGTGGAGCACCTACGACGGCGATACCCGCCGCGGCGGCTCAACCCTGACGATGCAGCTCGCGCGCCGCCTCTATCGCATCGACAGCCGCACGCTCGCCGGCAAGGCGAAGCAAGTCGCCGCGGCGATCTGGCTGGAGGCGCGCTACGGCAAGTCCGAGATCATCGAGGCGTACCTGAACCTCGCGCCTTACGGCAGCAACATCGAGGGCGTGGCGGCCGCGAGCCTCGTCTACTTCGGCAAGCGCGCGGACCAGTTGCTGCTGCCCGAGGCGCTTGCGCTCGCGGTGATCCCTCAGAACCCGAACCGGCGCGGCACCGAGGCGCTGCAGTCCGCGTGGCCTGCGGCCCTCGGCTCGGCGCGCGAGCGCTTGGGGTCGGCCTGGATCGCGAAGCACGCGGCCGATGCAACGCCCTCGAACCTGGCTGCGCTCGCGCTGCCGCTGCAACTGCGCAGCACGAAGCAGTTGCCGTTCGGCGCGCCACACGCGGTGCAGGCGCTGCTGAAGCCGGGTTCGCGCGACGTGGCCGACACGCCCGACACACCGGAGACCGTGCTCGCAATCCACGCGCCGACGCAGCTCGCGCTCGAACGCGCGATCCGCTCGTTCATCGCCGCGCGGAAGGGCCAGGGCGTGAACAACGCGGCCGCGATGCTGGTCGACACACGAACGATGCGCGTGCGCGCCCATGTCGGCTCGGCGAACTTTGCCGATGCGAGCATCGAAGGCCAGGTCGACGCGGCCACCGCGAAGCGCTCGCCCGGCTCGACGCTCAAGCCCTTCATCTACGGCTTGGCACTCGACCAGGGCGTGCTGCACCCGCGCAGCATTCTGAAAGACGCGCCGACCGCGTTCGGCACCTACAGCCCCGAGAACTTCGACGGCCGCTTCGAAGGCCCGGTGACCGCGCAAGACGCACTCGTGCGCAGCCGCAACGTGCCCGCGGTCGCGGTCTCGGCACGCTTGTCGAAACCGACCCTTTACGAATTCCTCAAGTCCGCCGGTGTGAGCCAGCTCGCGAGCGAGCAGCACTACGGCTTGGCACTCACGCTCGGCGGCGGTGAGCTCAGCATGGAAGAGCTCGCGACGCTGTACGCGATGCTCGCGAACGGTGGGCAACTCAAGCCCCTCGTCCATACGCTCGACGCGGGCGAGCCCGAGCGCCGGGCCGCCCCAAGCCGGGCTCGATCCCAGCGGGGGATCGACTGCGGTACGCCGCAGGCGAGGGGCTGTCATGTCATGAGTGCCGAAGCGGCCTACATCGTGCTCGACATGCTGCAAGCCAACCCGCGGCCCGACACTGGCCAGCGTGCGTTTCCGAAAGTCGCATGGAAAACCGGCACGTCATGGGGCTTTCGCGACGCGTGGACAGCCGGCGTGTTCGGCCGCTACGTGCTCGTCGTGTGGGTCGGCAATTTCGACGGCACGAGCAACCCCGCGTTCGTCGGCGTGCAGACCGCCGCGCCGCTGTTCTTCCAGATCGTCGACAGCCTGCGCAGCCAGGGCCTCGACCAAGGCGAGCCCGCCCACGCCGCGCCGGCCAACCTTGCCAAAGTGCAGGTCTGCGCCGCGAGTGGCGACTTGCCGAACGACGAATGCAAGGACCTGGCGACGACCTGGTTCATCCCCGGCAAATCACCGATCAAGGTCAGCACGCTGCACCGCGCCGTGTGGGTCGACGACACCAATGGCCGCGCCGTGTGCGCGAGTGGCCCGCACACGCACCGCGAGGTGTTCGAGTATTGGGGCAGCGACATGCTGCAAGTCTTCGCGCAAGCCGGCATGCCGCGACGCGTGCCGCCAGCGCAGGCGCGATGCGGTGGTGGTGGTGGTGCGGCGGCGTCGGTCGAGTCCGATGGCCCGCTGATCGTCTCGCCATTGCGCGGCGCGAGCTATGTGTTGCGGCTGTCGCATGGGCCTGCTTTGAACCTGCGCGCCAATGCGGGCCGGCAAGGGCCGTTGTATTGGTTCGCTGATTCGGCCTATGTGGGCAGCGTCAGTCCGGGCAAGGATTTGGTCTGGCAGCCGCCCGCTGCAGGGCGGTACACGCTGAGCGCGGTCGATGCGCAAGGTGTGGCTGACACGCGTGAAGTCTCGGTCGAGTTCGCGCCTTGAAATCGAATTGCACCGGCGCGAACCGCGGATGCCGCGCGGCCGCCGCCACTCGTGCCCGGAGACAGAGCCCCGGGCGTTCGCCAGGCACAAACAGTCCTCCGGACTGTTTATGTCCGAGCTCACTCCCCCGGCCGGGCTGCGCCCACCCTCCTCCTTGACCTCGTGTCGAAGGCCACCCGACATCCGCGGCAGGTGGCGAAGTTGTTCCTGCTCGATAACTAAGTAGCCTCACATCAGTCAATTTGTGTCGTCAACCATCGAACGGCAAGTGCGGCGCGGGTATCAAATAGATCTGGCGCACAAAAGAATCGAGCGCGCGCGCCGATTCGCTCGACCGCCGCGCGCTCTGAGCTGATCAGGCCGGTGGGGCGTACTGCGCAGCGAAGTAAAGGAGCAGGCCGGGCGCAGTCCGGACGGGGAACATGAGCGGAGCAGCGCGCCGCGCCGGCCTGATCTCGCGCCGACCTCTCGGGCGACGACGGCAAGTCAGCGCACCGACACCACCACGTACCCGCGGTTCTCCACCGTGTCGAACGTCCGCATGCCCTTGACCAACGTCGGCGTCGGCATCCACACCCAGCTCGCCGCGGCCGGGTTCACATCGAGCACGAGGAACGAATCGGATGCGGCGTCGTACGCGCCGAGCGGCGAGATGTGGCCGCCGCCTTTTTGGCCGACGGCCTCGCGGCGGTAGTTGACGATTGCGTACTGGTCGGGCCGGCTGAGACTCGCGACGAGGTCGGTGCGAACCTCGGACTCGGACTTGGTGTCGTCGACCACCACAGCGCGGGTGGTCAGCCCGTTGGCGCGCAGCATCTCGTCGAACTGGCGCAGCTGGTAGCCGAAATCGCGCGCGGGTTTGCCGCTGGCGAAGACCGGTTCGCCGAGCACTTGCGCGCGCGTCTTCGCACCCTTGCCGATCACGTTGTCTTGCGTATAGCGCGGCACGATCGGGTCGACGCCGGGTGGCAGGTTGCGCAGGTCACCCGGGCGCAAACGGTCGTGATCGCGCGGCAGGCCAGGGCTGCGGTCGCGCACGGTGTTGAGGACGATCGCCGCAGTCGTTGGGCCGCAGAAGGCGCCGTTGAGTTGAGCCTCGAACTGGTTCGCCAGTGGCGCGAACGCGTGCTTCGCGCCAGCACGCGCGAGGCGCGACAGGCCTTCGTCGGATGCAAACGTGACGAGCGCCGGTTCGCTCGCCTGAACCGTTGCCGGCTGCGCCACCGATGCCTGCGGCGGAGCCGAGCCACAACCGAACATCGCGCCGAGAAGCACAGCCAAGCCGGCGCGCGCAAACCATGCCTTGCTCATTTTTTCGAGGCCGCAGACGGCCGGCTCATTCGGGCAGGCGGGCCAGCCGCTTGCCGTCCTTCGGCATTTGGTATTGCGCCACGTTGAGCTGCATCGCGAGAAGCGCGTAGTAAGAATTGATACCGGTCAAATCGACCACGCCTTTCTTGCCGAAGCGCTTTTCGGCACGCGCGAAGGTGCTGTCGGAAACACGCTTGTTGCGGTGCAGCTCGGTCGAGAAGTCGTAGACGATCTCTTCGTCGTTTCTCATGCCGGCGGGGCGGCGGCCATCGGCGATCGCGTCGGCGATCTCGGGCTTGATGCCCACCTTCAGCGCGATCGGGTGGTGCACGTACCACTCGTAGTCTTGCGTCCACTCGCGCGCGGTCACGAGGATCGCGAGCTCGCTGAGCGTGTTGCCCATGGCCGAGTTGTAGCGCAGGTAGTCGCCCATCGCGCGCGCCTGGCTCATGACCTGCGGGCTGTGCATCAGCGGCTCGAAGGGGCCGAACACGGGCACCTTGCGTGCCGATAAAAAGTCGTCGGCGGCCTTCTTCTGCTCGTCGGTGTATTGCGCCGGCGCGATCGTCGGCAGCCGCTCGGCCGCTTGGGCCGCGTGGGCGACGCAAATGGTCATCACGGCAATCATCATTTTGCAGGCGTGTTGGAGTGTCATGGTGGCGTGTCGTGGAGGTTGGGGGAGTCGGAGTGTCGCCGTTCGCGCCCGTGTCCTACGCGTCGGGGCAAGTTGCGATGGTGACGCATGCCGAGCTTGCCGCCTGCGCGCGCCGAGCGAATGTCGCGCAGCTCGAAGGCGCAGGATGACCAACTAGGTGGTGCTCGGCGTGTTCATTTGCCCGATCGCGATGGCCCAGCTGCGCGGCCGCGTTCGGCACGGGTGGTTCAAGCAAATCTTCGACCATTCGGCGTTGCTGGCACCGATCAACACGCTGATGTATTTGCTTTCGAGCGTGTCGACGCGGCCCTTTGTCACAGTCGACAACTTCGCCGGCTTGCGCGAGTTTGACGCGCATTGTCCGGTGATCTGCAACGAGACCTGCGCATTGATCGAGATGCGCCGCATCAATGCCTCGGACAATGCCGACGACGCCGGCGGCGCGGGCTCGATGCGCTACCACCTCGGGCTCGACACGCCGAACGACGAGCGTTGCGCGATCTGGGTCGACGGCAAGGCCTTCAGCTGGCGCGACGGCGTGGGCGTGGTGTTCGACGAACCCTACATGCACTGGGTGCGCAACGACACCGACCGAAGCCGCTTGATCCTGTTGAGCGACATCGAACGGCCGCTGCGATTTCGCTGGGCCGCGGCGCTGAACCGCGCGTTCTCGCGCCACGTGATGAGCGCGGCCGCTGCGCCGAACGATGCCGGCGACCCGACGGGTTTGATCGGCCGGTTGTTCCGCATCTCGGCGTTTCTCGGTCTTCATCGCCGCCGCTACAAACTCTGGAGCCCGGCGCTCTACCAGGTGACGCGGGGCGCGCTCGTCGCTGGCCTGATCGCGCTCATCGTCTGGTGGTAGGCGGCAGCGCCTTTCAGTAGCCGGCCGCCAGCCCCGAGTTGCGCCGCGGGTCGTTCGCGCCGTAGAAGCGGTTCTTGCCCACAGGCTTGCCGCCGAGCGAAGGCGCACCGACCAGGATCACCGCGAGGTGGTTCACCGGTTGCGGGCTGCCGAACTTCTGGCCCCAGGCCTCCAGGATCTTGCGCGTGTCGGGGCTGAGTGCGAAGTTGTCGACGTTGGTCGCCTCCGGCAGCCATTGCTGGTGAAACTTCGGCGCGTCGACCGCCTCTTGCGCGTCCATGCCGTAGTCGATCATGTTGATGATCGTGTGCAGCACGGCGGTGATGATGCGGCTGCCGCCGGGCGTGCCGACCACCATCACGGTCTTGCCGTCTTTGGTGACGACGGTCGGGCTCATCGAACTGAGCGGGCGCTTGCCCGGCTCGATTTTGTTGGCCTCGCCTTGCACCAGACCGTACAAGTTGGGCACGCCGACCTTCGCGGTGAAGTCGTCCATCTCGTTGTTCAGCAACACGCCGGTCGTTGCAGCCGTGACCTTCGCGCCGAACCAGTCGTTGAGCGTGTAGGTGACCGAGACGGCGTTGCCGAACTTGTCGACGATCGAGTAGTGCGTGGTGTTGCTGCCCTCATGCGGCGCGGCGCCGGGCTTGATGTCTTTCGAGACACCGGCCTTGTCGGGCGCGATGACGCTGCGAATCTGCGCGGCGTAATTTTTATCGAGCAACCGGTCGAGCGGGTTCTTCACGAAATCGGGGTCGCCGAGGGAGTTGTTGCGGTCGACGTAGGCATGGCGCATCGCCTCGATCTGGTAGTGCACCGACTGTGCCGAGCGAAAGCCCATCTCTTTGAGCGGATAGCCTTCGAGGATGTTGAGAATTTCGCAAATCACGACGCCGCCCGAGCTCGGCGGTGGCGCCGAGACAATGCCGTAACCGCGGTAATTGCACTCGACCGGTTTGAGCTCGCGGGTGGCGTACTGGTCGAGGTCGGCTTGCGTGAGGATGCCTTTGCCGGCCTGGCTGCTCGCGACAATCGCGGCGCCGACGGCGCCTTTGTAGAAGCCGTCTGCGCCTTTGTCGGCGACGGCCTGCAGCGTCTTGGCCAGATCGGCTTGCACGATTTTTTGGCCGATCTGAAACGGCTCGCCGCGGTTCAAGAAGGTCGCCGCGGTGGCCGGGTCGCGTTTGAAATCTTCGGTGGCGGTGGCGAGCATGTCGATGTCGCCCTGGTCGAGCAAGAAACCGTCTTTCGCGTACCGAACAGCTGGCGCGAGCACTGCCGCGCGCTTCATCGTGCCGTACTTCTGCAGCGCGTATTCCATGCCGGAAACGGTGCCCGGCACGCCGACCGCGAGGTGGCCGGTGGTGCTGGCGCCCTTGACGACGTTGCCGTCTTTGTCGAGGTACATGTTCGCGGTGGCGGCGAGCGGCGCTTTCTCGCGAAAATCGAGAAAGGTCTTGCGGCCGTCGGCGAGCTGGATCGTCATGAAGCCACCGCCACCGATGTTGCCGGCCGCCGGGTAGACGACCGCGAGCGCATAGCCGACGGCGACCGCCGCATCGACCGCGTTGCCGCCGTCTTTGAGCACATCGACGCCGACGCGTGTGGCCAGGTGCTGGGCCGTGACGACAATGCCGTTCTCGGCCGCCACCGGCGCCTGCGATGCGGCCTGCGCGGTGAAGTAACAGACTGACATCGCAGCAGCCAGCAGCGCGCGTGCGCGAACATCGAATTTCATGGTGCGGGCCTCGGAGCGGGAAAGGGAACTCGGCTGGGCCGGCACCCTGACTATAAAAGCCGCACACGCGCCACGATGCCGTTCTCACGTTGACGAGATCCGACTCGCCGACGCCTGCGATCGCTCAATGAAAACGGCGCCCTGAGGCGCCGTTTTCGCATTACGACGCCGGTATTACTTAACGGCTTCTTTCGCAGCGGCCTTGGACGCGCTGCCAGCTTGCTTCGCCTTGGCTTTGTGCACCTTGGCCTTGGCCTTGTGCACCGTCTTCGCCGGCTCGCTGCTCGTGGCGGCCTTGGCGTTCTCGACGCCTTGCTTGGTGGTCTCGGCGGTGGCCTTGCCGGCTTCCTTGACGGCGGTACCGGCTTGGGCTTGCGCACCGGCAGCGGCGAAAACGATGGCGAGTGCGATCAGTGTGTTCTTCATAAGGTTTTCTCCAGAATGGTCGGGTTGACATGTCATAAAACGTCGACCGACCCGATCGGGTTGACGCGCCGCGCCCGATGTTGCAGGGCTGCACGCGTGTCGGAGATCAGCCGAACGGCGACGCATCGAACTCGCCGGCGAGCGCGCGCCACACGCGCGGTGGCGTCAGCGGCATCTGGATCAGCTCGGCGCGGCGACCGTGACCGGCATGGTCGAGCGCATCGATCACCGCGTTGACGACCGCGGGCGTGGCGCCGATCGTGCCGAGTTCGCCGACGCCCTTAACGCCGAGCAAGTTCGTCACGCACGGGATCGACGTGTCGAACTCGGTCTTGAACATCGCGCTCGCGATGTCGGCGCGCGGCATCGCGTAGTCCTGATAACTCGCGGTCAAAATTTGGCCCGATTCGCGGTCGTAGACGATTTGTTCGGTCAGCGCCTGACCGATGCCCTGCACGGCGCCGCCTTCGATTTGCCCAGCGACGATGGCCGGGCTGATGACGCGGCCGATGTCGTTGACCGACGTGTACGCGACCACGTCGACATGGCCCGTGCCCGGGTCGATCTCGACCTCGCACACATGGCAGCCGTTCGGCCACGTGGGGCCGCCAACGGCGCTGGTCGAGTCGACGAAGATCAGCTGCTCGGGCTGCTTGGCCGCGAGCTCGAACAGGTCGATGCCGACATCGGTGCCGACGACCTTGAAGCGGCCTTCGCGGTACTCGATGTCGCCGCTCGCGACTTCGAGAACCTCGCCGGCGAGCTGCTTGCTCTTGTCGATCGTGCGCTCGGACGCCACACGCACCGCCGAGCCGCCGGTGAAGAGCGAGCGCGAGCCGGCACTGCCGAAACCGTTGGCGCGGTCGGTGTCGCCCTGCACGATGCGGATGCGATCCGCCGGCACCCCGAAGGTGTCGACCGCGAGCTGCACGTAGCTGGTCACGATGCCCTGGCCCATCGCCTGCGTGGCCGAGACGATCTCGATGAAACCATCGGCCGAGACGGTGATGGCCACGCGCTCTTCGAGCACGTTGCCGCCGGTCCATTCGAGGAAGCTCGCGAGGCCGCGGCCGCGGAGCAGGCCCTTGGCTTCGCTCGCCCTGCGGCGCGCGTCGAAGCCGTTCCAGTCGGCGAGTGCCAGGCCCTGGTCGAGGATCTGCCCGAAGCGGCCGCCGTCGTAGGTCTGGCCCATCGCGTTCTTGTACGGCATCGCCTCGGGTGCGATCAGGTTGCGGTGGCGCAACTCAGCGGGGTCGAGGCGCATCTCGCGCGCGGCGGCGTCGAACAGCCGCTCGGTGATGTAGATCGCCTCGGGCCGGCCGGCACCGCGGTAGGCGCCGGTCGGCGTGGTGTTGGTCATCACCGCGATGAAGTGCAGGTCGATGGTGCGGATGTCGTAGATGCTGGTCGAGACCCACGGGCCGATCAGCACCTGGATCGCCACGCCCACGCCCATCGCGTACGCGCCGACGTTGGCGAGCGAGCGCACGCGCATTGCGAGCACTTTGCCGTTCGCGTCCAACGCCATCTCGGCGCGGCTCACGACATCGCGGCCGTGCACGGCCGACAAGAATTCTTCGACGCGTTCGGCCTGCCAGCGCACCGGGCGCTTCAAGTCTTTGGCGGCGAACGCGACGACGATGTCTTCCGGGTGAATGCCGGTCTTCATGCCGAAGCCGCCGCCCACGTCGCCGACGACGACGCGCGTGTTCTCGACCGTCAACCCCGGGATCGCATCGACCAACGAGTTGCGCGAGCCTGTGGGCATCTGGCTGCTCAGGCGGACCGTCAGGCGACCGGCCGCGGCATCGAAGGTGGCCACGATGCTGCGCGGCTCCATCGGGCTCGGAGCGAGGCGCTGGTTGACGAGGTCGAGCGTGACGGTGTGCGCGGCCGAGGCAAACGCTGCCACAGTCGAATCGATGCTGCCGTGGCGCATCTCGGCGGCGATGTTGTCAGGCGCATCCGGGCACAACGCCGGCGCGCCGGGGGCTGTCGCACGCACCGCGTCGACGACGGCGGGCAGCTCGTCGTAGTCGACCATCACCGCCTCGCCGGCGTCACGCGCCGCTTCACGCGAAACGGCGACGACCGCCGCGACCGCCTCGCCGACGAAACGCACGGTGCCGACCGCGAGCGCATGGCGCAACGCCGTTGCCGGCGGCTGGCCGTTGGCACGCGCAAAGCCTGCGAGCTTCGGCATCGGTTTGACG
>JANLUW010000157.1:0-5000 GCA_031363645.1 Rhizobacter sp.
CCGCAGCGTCGGCACACGTCTTCAGGGCGGGGCGAAATTCCCCACCGGCGGTAAATCACGAGGCTTTTACGGGCCGAGTGATGAAGCCCGCGAGCGCTCTCCACTTTCCGGTGAAGAGGTCAGCAGATCTGGTGCGATACCAGAGCCGACGGTCACAGTCCGGATGAAAGAAGATGTGCCGATGCAGTGCGACTGCGCCGCCCCCGGCGTGGCCGCGCCGTATTTGCGCGCCCTGAAATGTTTTTTGTGATCGACACAAGGAGCGTTTCAATGTCTCGACTCTCTGCTTCCTCCCGCCCCATGCCGCCTCGCTTGAGGATCGCGCTGGACGCCATCCGCCACGGCCGCGCCGTGGTGCTGCTCGATGACGACGACCGCGAGAACGAAGGCGACTTGATCGTCGCCGCCGATCGCATTACCGTGCCGATGATGGCCACGCTGATCCGCGAGTGCTCGGGCATCGTCTGCCTGTGCATGGGCGACGACGCGCTGCAGCGCCTGGCCTTGCCGCCGATGGTCACGAACAACGGCAGCCGCTACGGCACCGCGTTCACCGTCTCGATCGAGGCACGCGAAGGCGTGACGACTGGCGTGAGCGCAGCCGACCATGTCACGACGATCCGCACCGCCATTCGCCCCGATGCGAGCGCCGCCGATCTGGTCAGCCCCGGCCATGTGTTCCCGCTGCGCGCCGCTCCCGGCGGCGTGCTCGAACGCCGCGGCCACACCGAAGGTGCCGTCGAGCTTGCGCGGCTCGCCGGCCTGCAGCCCGCCGCGGTGTTGTGCGAGCTCATGAACGAGGATGGCAGCATGATGCGCGGCGACGAACTCATCGCGTTCTCGCGCAAGCACGGCTACCCGATGCTGACGATCGCCGAGTTGGTCGACTACCGGAGCGAGAGCGAGGCATTGCCCGCCTGAATTGCCCGGCGCAGCGGCCGGAGCCGGTGCTCACGCCGCCGTGCTGGTCGGCGCGTAGTCGTTGCGCGCGGCGGGGTCGTCGGTCAGGTACTCGACGAACTCGAACTGCACGCTGTTCGGGTCGATCACATAGACGCTGCGCCGGCCCGCCGTCTGGCCGCCCCAATGATCCAGCGAGTAACCGGCCTCGGCCAGCCGCGCGACCACGGCATCGACCGAAAGCACAACCAGCCCAACGTGCTTGGGGCCGAGGCGGTGGCTTTGCCACGGCGTGATCTCCCCTTCGCCGCCGCCCTGCAGCGCGAGGTAGAAGGTGTCGTTGCCGACATGGCGCCACTCGATCTGTTTGCCGAACCAATCCATGCGGCCCTGGCCGCGCACTCGCCACGCCGGCAGCGCGGCAAGCAAGAAGGCGGTGCAGCGGTCGACATCGCGCACGGTGAGGTTGAGGTGTTCGAGGTAGGTGCGGGGCATGGTGGATCTCCGATCTCGAGGGGGTGAATGATGTCGGCGACCGGATCGCCGCTGGTCGAATTCTCAAAGTTCAAGTAAGCTTGAAGTCAAGCCGCCCCGTCTACTCAATCTTGCGAGCCGCGCTCCGATGACCCTGCCATCCGACGACACCTGGATCACCATCGGCGCGCTGGCGCAGCGTGCCGGCGTGGCCGCCAGCACACTGCGCTTTTACGAGGCCGAAGGCCTGATCCACGGCGGGCGCAGCGCCGGCAATCAGCGTCGCTACCGCAAGGAGACCCTGCGGCGCGTCGCCTTCGTGCGAGTCGCGCAGGGCGTGGGCCTGACACTCGACGAGATCCGCGCCGCGCTTTCGACCCTGCCGGATCAGCGCACGCCCACTCGCGCCGACTGGTCGCGACTGTCGCGCGCCTGGAAACCCGGGCTCGAGGTGCGCATCGCTGCGCTTGTCAGCCTGCGCGACCGGCTCGACGCCTGCATCGGGTGCGGCTGCCTCTCGCTGAAGACCTGCAAGCTCTACAACTCGGACGATTCGGCCGCCCGGCTCGGCACCGGGCCGCGCTATCTGATGGGTGACCGGCCGCCGCTCATCGTTTGATCTCGGGCGCGTAGACCGTCGGGTCGGTGGTGATCGCCTCCAGCGGATAGCGCCGGCCGGCGACATAGTCTTCGATGCAGCCGAGCACGTGGGGGCTACGGTGGCGCGCGCGGCTTGCCCGCAGCTCGTCAAGCGTCATCCAGAGCGTGCGCACGATGCCGTGGTCGAGCGTGCGATTCGGGTCGGGCTCGCCGACCGTGCCGCCGAACGCGAAGCGCAAGAAGGTCACGTCTTCGCCCGTGGCCGGCCGCTGGAAGCGCGAGAGGTAGGTGCCGACGATGCGGTCGGGCGTGAACACGCAGGCTGTCTCTTCGAGCACCTCGCGGATCACGCCTTGTTCGGGTGACTCTCGCGGGTCGAGGTGGCCGGCCGGGTTGTTCAGTTTCAGGCCTTCGGGCGTGTGCTCTTCGACCAGCAGGAACTCTTGCGTGCTGCCGACGCGGCGCTCGATGATCGCGGCCACGGTGACACTCGGTTTCCAGCGTTGGCTCATGGCACCATCTTAGCGAGGCACTTCGGCGGGCCAGAATAGTTGTGTAAGCTGCGCGAAAATCCACAAGTCGACTGCGCCTGAGGAGGCATCCCATGCTGATAGGAGTTCCGCTGGAGACAGCGGCCGGTGAAACGCGCGTGGCCGTCACGCCCGAGACGGCCAAGAAGCTGAAGGCGCAAGGCCACACGATCCGCGTTCAATCGGGTGCGGGCTTGGCGGCCAGCGTCACCGATGCGGCCTATGAAGCGGCCGGCGCCGAGATCACCGATGCGACCGGCGCGCTCGGTTGCGACCTGGTGCTCAAAGTGCGCCCGCCGCTGCACAGCGAGCTCGCGCAGATGAAGACCGGCGCGAATCTCGTCGGCATGCTGAACCCGTTCGACACCGACGGCCTGCACCGCCTGGCCGGCGCGGGCATCACGAGCTTCGCGTTGGAGGCCGCGCCGCGCACCACGCGTGCGCAGAGCATGGATGTCTTATCGAGCCAGGCCAACATCGCCGGCTACAAGGCCGTGATGATTGCGGCCGACCGTTACCAGCGATTTTTCCCGATGCTGATGACGGCGGCCGGCACCGTGAAGGCGGCGCGCGTGGTGATCCTCGGCGTCGGCGTCGCCGGGCTACAGGCGATCGCGACGGCCAAGCGCCTCGGCGCCGTGATCGAGGCGAGCGACGTGCGGCCGAGCGTGAAGGAGCAGGTCGAGTCGCTCGGCGGCAAATTCATCGAGGTCTCGTACGACACCCCCGAAGAGAAAGAAGCCGCCGAGGGCGTCGGCGGCTACGCCAAGCCGATGCCGCCGAGCTGGCTCGCGCGCCAGGCCATCGAGGTCGCCAAGCGCGTGGCCGCGGCCGACATCGTCATCAGCACCGCGCTGATCCCCGGCCGCGCCGCGCCGACCTTGATCACCGAAGACATGGTCAAGTCGATGAAGCCGGGCTCGGTGATCATCGACATCGCCGCCGGCAAAGGCGCCGATGCGAACGGCGGCATGACCGGCGGCAACTGCCCGCTGAGCGAAGCCGACAAAACGGTCGTCAAGCACGGTGTGACGATCGTCGGCGAGACGAACCTCCCGGCGCTGGTGGCGGCCGATTCGAGCGCGCTGTATGCGCGCAACGTACTCGACTTCCTGAAACTCGTGTTGACCAAGGAAGGCACGTTCATCGTGCCGATGGACGACGACATCGTGGCAGCGTGCCTGATGACCCAAGCCGGTGAAGTGAAGAGGAAATAAGACCCATGGACATCGTCTCCCCCACGATCACCAACCTGATCATCTTCGTGCTGGCGATCTACGTCGGCTACCACGTCGTCTGGACGGTCACGCCCGCGCTGCACACGCCGCTGATGGCGGTGACGAACGCGATCTCTGCGATCGTGATCGTCGGCGCGATGCTCGCGGCGGCGCTCACCGAAGGCGGCGTCGGCAAGGTTTTCGGCGTGCTCGCGGTCGCGCTCGCAGCGGTCAACGTTTTCGGCGGGTTTCTCGTCACGCGGCGCATGCTCGAGATGTTCAGGAAAAAGGACAAGAAAGTCGCGGTCGCCGTCGAGAAGGTGGAACCGAAATGAGCATGAACCTCGTCACGCTGATGTATTTGATCGCCAGCGTCTGCTTCATCCAGGCGCTCAAGGGCTTGAGCCACCCGACCACCTCGATCCGCGGCAATTTGTTCGGCATGGTCGGCATGGCGATCGCGGCGGTCACCACCGCGCTATTGATCGTCAAGCTGGCCGACGGCAACGTGCTCGGGCTGGCGTGGGTGCTGCTCGGGCTGGTGGTCGGTGGCGGCTACGGCGCGTGGCGCGCCAAGACCGTCGAGATGACGAAGATGCCCGAATTGGTGGCGTTCTTCCACAGCATGATCGGCTTGGCGGCGGTGTTCATCGCCGTGGCCGCGGTGGCCGAACCGCACGCGTTCGCGATCGTCGCCAGGGGCGAGCCGATTCCCGGCGGCAACCGGCTCGAACTCGCACTCGGCGCGGCGATCGGTGCGATTACTTTCAGCGGTTCGGTCATCGCCTTCGGCAAGCTCTCGGGCACCTACAAGTTCCGGCTGTTCCAGGGCGCACCGGTGCAGTTCCCGGGGCAGCACATCCTGAATGCGGTGCTGGGCTTGGCGCTGGTATTTTTCATCTACGGCTTCGTAACCACCCAGAGCTGGAGCGACTTCATCGCACTGCTCGCGATTGCCTTCGTGCTCGGCGTGACCATCATCATCCCGATCGGTGGCGCCGACATGCCGGTGGTCGTCTCGATGCTCAACAGCTACTCGGGCTGGGCCGCGGCCGGCATCGGCTTCTCGCTGAACAACGCGATGCTGATCATCGCGGGCTCGCTGGTGGGCTCGTCGGGCGCGATCCTGAGCTACATAATGTGCAAGGCGATGAACCGCTCGTTCTTCAACGTGATTTTGGGCGGCTTCGGCGGCGAGGCCACGACTGCCGGCGGTGTCAAGGCCGAAGCGCGCCCGGTCAAGACCGGCAGTGCCGATGACGCGGCCTTCGTGCTCGGC
>JANLUW010000187.1:0-9765 GCA_031363645.1 Rhizobacter sp.
TTCGTGGTGCCGAGGTCGATGCCGATGATTTTGGCCATGAGTGTTTGCTCCTGAGACTGTATGAAGTTGTTCTTAACGTGTGGATAAGGTGTGGGCTTATCAAGCCGCGCCCTGTGGAATTCCTGTGGACGGCGTGCTCGCGAGTCAAGCCGATCCGGTCACCGTGACCAGCGCCGGCCGCAGCACGCGGTCGGCGATCAGGTAGCCTTTTTGCAAGACCGCCACCACCGTGTTCGGCTCTTGGTGCGAATCGATCGCGGCGGGCACGACGCTGATAGCCTGGTGTTGGTGCGGATCGAACCGCGTGCCGGGGCTCGGGTTGATCTCGGCCACCTTGTTGCGCTCGAGCGCCGCAACGAGCTGGCGCAGCGTGGCGTGCACGCCTTCGAGCATTTGCCCAGGCGCCGCGTTGGGCAGGGCGATCGCGGCCTCGAGGCTGTCTTTGACCGGCAGCAAGCTGTCGGCAAAACCTTCGACCGCGTACTTGCGCGCCTTGGCGATCTCTTCGTCGGCGCGCCGGCGGGCATTCTCGGCCTCGGCCTTGGCGCGCAGGTAAGCGTCGGCCACTTCGGCGTGTTTGGCTTCGAGTTCCTGCAGCCGGGTTTCGGTGTTGAACGAAAACGCTTGCTCCTGTGCCGGGGCGGCGTCGGGTCCGTCGGGGTTCGGGAATGTCGGATCGATGTTCGTCATGGCAGATGAAGGTTCGGTTGCAAAGAACGTGGGGCGATTGCCCCCAGATTCAAGAAGGGATTAAAGGATTTTTCGCATCGGTTGCTCGGCCGCGCCGGCTATTCGGGGTCGACCGACGCGCTCCAGCGGTTCCAGTCGGCGAGATCGCGCCGGTCGCGCTTGGTCGGCCGGCCTTGCTCGATCGCCAGCGACGGCTCGGCGTTCAGGCGCCGCTCCAGCGCCTGCTGCGTGCGCTGCGCGATGCTCTCGGGCGTTTCATCGAACATGGCGCTCGCGATCGTCGCCGAGCCGCGCTGGTCGGAGGCTGCCCTGACCACGATGGTGCGAGCCACGTGCCCCTGCCGGAGCTCGATCCGGTCGCCGACCCGCACCTCGCGCGAGGCCTTGGCGGCTTGCCCGTTGACTTGCACCCGACCGCGCCCGATCTCGTCGGCGCTCAGGCCGCGGGTCTTGAAAAAGCGCGCGGCCCAGAGCCATTTGTCGAGGCGAACCTTGTCGGCGCCTTTTTCCGCGGAGGAAGTTGCTTTCATCGGAGCGAATTGTCGGCCAGCGGCAGCCGAACGGTGGCGTCGAGCCCTTGTACATTGGCACGCACCGCGCGGTTCTCAAGCGCGATGCTGCCACCGATCGACACCACGATCTCGTGGCAAATCGCCAAGCCCAGCCCCGAGCCGCGTTGCATGTCTGTCGCCGGCACGCCGGCCGCGAAGGGCTGGAACAGACGCACGCGCTGCGCCTCCGGGATGCCGGGACCGCTGTCGGTGATCGTCAGCGCCACGTGGTGCGAATCACGCGCCATCGTCAACGCGAGGCGGGATTCGTCCGGTGTGTTCTTCACGGCGTTGTGAAGCAGGTTGCGCACCAGTTCGCGCAGCGCCCATTCGTGGGCGCGCACCAGGGCGCTCACCACGTCGAGCGAGAAGTCGAGCCGGCGCGCGGCGATCAGCGGCGCGAGGTCGAGCGCGACCGCGCGAACGGTCTCGGCCCAGTCGACCACCGGCGCGTCGCCTTGCTGGCGCAATTGCTCGACCTTCGCGAGCGCGAGCATCTGGTTTGCGAGCTCGGTCGCGCGCAACACCGTGTGGTTGATCTCGGTGAGTGCCTGCGCCGGCTCGACATCGCCGCGCAGCGCCGACTGCACTTGCGTCTTCAGCACCGCGAGCGGCGTGCGCAGTTGGTGCGCGGTGTCGCGCACGAAGCGCTTCTGGTGTTCGAGCAAATGGCCCAGCCGCGCCATCACCTGATTGGTGGCGTCGACCAGCGGCCGCAGCTCGCTGGGTGCGCCACTGAGTTCGATCGGCGTCAAGTCGTTGGCGTGGCGCGAGTTGATGCGCGCGCTCAGCGCGCGCACCGGCCGCGTCGCGCGCTGCACGACGACGACCACGACTGCCGCGATCAACAGCACAAGCGCTGCTTGCCGCCACAACGTGTCGATCAATATCCGGCGCGCCAGGGTTTCGCGCAGCTCGAGCGTCTCGGCGACCTGGATCGTCGCGACGCCGCGACCGTTGCCGCTCGCCACCGGCTGCAACAGCACCGCGACGCGCACCGGTTGGCCTTCGTACACGTCGTCGTAGAAGTCGACCAGCGCGGCGTAGATGCCTCTGTCGGGGATCGTGCCGTGCCATGTCGGCAGGCCCTCGAAGCCCGAGACCATCTCGCCCTTGAAGCCAGTCACCTTGTAGAACATGCGGCTGCGGTTGTCGGCCTCGAAAGGTTCGAGCGCCGAGTACGACACGGTCGCACCCACACGGGCCTGCGCGTCGCTGCCGAGCACCTCGAGGTCTTCACCGATCGATTTGGCCGAAGCGAGCAACGTGCGGTCGTAGGCCGTGTCGGCCGAGCGCAGCGCTTGTCGGTACAAGCTCACGGTGTTGACCAAAACGAAACCGATCACCGGCACGAGGATGCCGATCAGCAGCCGGCTGCGCAGCGACATGCGTTCTCCGATCTTCAACTCGCGGCCTTCAGCAGGTAGCCCAACCCGCGCAACGTGACCAGCTGCGCGCCGGTGTGCGCGAGCTTCTTGCGCAACCGGTAGGCGACGACCTCGATCGCGTCGGACTGCACTTGCGATTCGCCGGGAAACACCAGTTCCGACAGCCGCTCTTTCGTGACCGCTTGACCAGCCTTCGCGAGCACCGCGCGCAGCAACGCGGCCTCGCGCGGCGCGAGTTCGAGCAGCTCGCCGTGAAAGCAGACCGCGCCACTTTCGGCATCGCAGCGCAAGCCGCTGAACTCGTGCGTCGAATCCGAATCGGCGTCGCTCGAAGGCGACGCGCGCCGGGCAAGGGCGCGCACACGGGCCTCGAGTTCATCGAGGTCGAAGGGCTTGGGCAGGTAGTCGTCGGCGCCGGTGTTCAGGCCGAGGATGCGGTCGCCGACGGTGCCGCGCGCCGTCAGGATCAGCACGGGCGTTTTCAGCCCGGCCGCGCGTGCCTGCGCGAGCACCTGCAAGCCGTCGAGGCCGGGCAAGCTCAGGTCGAGCAGCACCACGTCGGGCAGGCTGGCCTGCCAGCGGTCGAGCGCGCGCGCGCCGTCGCCGCAGCACACGACCTGCATGCCGCGGCGCTGGAAGCTGCGCTGCAAGGTCGTCTGCATCGCAAGGTTGTCTTCGACCAGCAAAATTTTCATTGCGACGACGGTAGCAGGGAGGCAACGCCCCCCCCAGGAAATGTCTTCGACATTCCCGCCCCCGAGGGCCGAGCAAAGTGGCAGAGCCACATTTTCCCGAGCACGGCGCGGTGCCACGTGTTTCCCCTAGGCGGGCCGACAGCCGATTGACAGGCTCGCTGGCGAACATCGAGCATCGGTGCTATTTCGCCCACTTCGGAGACTCACCATGCGTCGCGATGCCTTCTTGAAATCTCTCGCAGCGCTCGCTGCCGCGAGTGCGTTGCCGCTGTCCGTTCGGGCAGCCGGCAATTTGAAGATGTTGATCCCCGCCAACCCTGGCGGCGGCTGGGACCAGCAGGGCCGCGCGCTCGGCAAATCGCTGATGGAGTCCGGCGCGGCCTCGACCGTCAGCTACGACAACAAGGGCGGCGCCGCGGGCACGATCGGCCTCGCGCAGTTCGTCAACAGCACCAAGGGCGACGGCAACGCGCTGATGGTGATGGGCGCGGTGATGCTGGGCGGCATCATCACCGGCAAGCCACCGGTGCAGCTCTCGCAGGCCACGCCGATCGCGCGCCTCTCGAGCGAGTACAACGTGTTCGTTCTGCCGGCCGACTCGAAATTCAAGACCATGAAAGACGTGGTCGAGCAGCTCAAGAAGGACCCCGGCAGCGTGAAGTGGGGCGGCGGCTCGCGCGGATCGACCGAGCACATCGCTGCGGCCATGCTGGCGCGCGAGGTCGGCGTCGACCCGGCCAAGATCAACTACGTCGCGTTTCGTGGCGGCGGCGAAGCCACGGCGGCGATCTTGGGCGGCAACGTCACGGTCGGCGGCAGCGGCCTCTCGGAGTTCTCGGAGTACATCAAGACCGGCAAGATGCGCGCGATTGCGATGACCTCGGAGTCGCGGCTCAAGGGAATCGACATTCCGACGATGAAAGAGCTCGGCTACAACGTCGTGCTCGGCAACTGGCGCGGTGTGTTCGGTGCGGCCGGCATCACGCCGGAGCAACGCAAGGCGCTGACCGAACTCGTCGTCACCGCGACCAAGCACAAGTCGTGGACCGAAGCACTCGAGCGCAACGCCTGGACCCCGGCGCTGTTGACCGGCCCAGCGTTCGACACCTTCGTCGACGACGAGTTCGCGTCGCTGCGGGCGATCATGCACAAGTCGGGTATGGTTTGAAGAAGGGCATCCGCTTGCCGCAAACTCTGATCGGCGCCGGCACGCTCGTGCTCGCCGCCGTGATGGCGGTGGGCGCCTCGCAGATCAGTTCCGACGCAGGCTACGGCGGCGTCGGGCCGAACTTCGTGCCGTGGGTGGTCGCGGTGGTCCTGGCGGTGTGTGGCGGCTTGCTGATCTGGGAATCGGTCAGCGGCGGGTTCCGTGAACTCGAAGCGCCCTCGGGCGAAGCGCGAGGTTATTGGCCGGGCTTCGGCTGGGTCACGGCGGGCATGCTGCTGAACGCTGCGCTGATCACGCGCATCGGTTTCATCCTGAGCTGCACGCTTTGCTTCGTGCTCGCGGTGCGTGGATTCAAGGCCTCGCAAGGCGCGCCCGACTGGTCGCCGAAAGCCTTCGGCAAAGACGCGCTGGTGGGCGCCTGCATCGCCGCACCGGTGTACTGGATGTTCACCAAATTGCTAGCGATCAACCTGCCGGGCCTGACCGCCACCGGCTGGATCTGACCGAACTCTGACGCGCTTTGACGGACTCTTGCCGATGGACATCTGGAACCAGCTCATTCAAGGCTTCATGACCGCCGGCACGCCGGTCAACCTGCTGTGGGCGCTGGCCGGCTGCACCATCGGCACGGCCATCGGCGTGTTGCCCGGCATCGGCCCGGCCACGGCCGTGGCGATGCTGTTGCCGATCACGCTGCTGGTGGAGCCGACCGGCTCGATGATCTTCTTCGCCGGCATTTACTACGGCGCGATGTACGGCGGCTCGACCACCTCGATCTTGCTCAACACGCCGGGCGAAGCCGGCTCCATGGTCACCGCCATGGAGGGCAACAAGATGGCGAAGAACGGCCGTGCAGGTGCCGCGCTCGCCACCGCTGCGATCGGGTCGTTCGTCGCCGGCACGATCGGCACGGTCGTCGTCACGATCGCCGCGCCGGTGGTTGCCAAGTACGCCGTGCTGCTCGGGCCGCCCGAGTACTTCATGTTGATGATGCTGGCCTTCGTGACCGTCAGCGCCGTGCTCGGCAAGAGCGTGTTGCGCGGGATGACCTCACTGTTCATCGGCCTCGCGATCGGGCTGATCGGCCTCGATCAGATCAGCGGCCAGGCGCGCTACACCGCGGGCGTGCCGGAGTTGATGGACGGCATCGAGGTCGTGCTGATCGCGGTCGGCCTGTTCGCTGTCGCCGAAGCGCTGTACGTGATGTTGTACGAGGGCAAGGTGATCGACACGCAGAACAAGCTGTCGCGCGTGCACATGACGCGTGAGGAGTGGAAGCGCTCTTGGCCCGCTTGGTTGCGCGCGACCGCGATCGGTATTCCGTTCGGCACCATTCCCGCGGGCGGCAGCGAGATCCCGACCTTCCTGAGTTACGCGACAGAAAAGAAACTGTCGAAGCACCCGCACGAGTTCGGCACGATCGGTGCGATCGAAGGCGTGGCTGGACCCGAGGCCGCGAACAACGCTGCGATCACCGCGACGCTGATCCCGCTGCTCACGCTCGGCATCCCGACCTCGAACACCGCCGCTATCCTGCTCGGAGCATTCCAGAACTACGGCATCCAGCCGGGGCCGCAGTTGCTCGACAAGAACGGCGCGCTGGTCTGGGCGCTGATCGCCTCGCTCTACATCGGCAACGTGATGCTGCTGGTGCTGAACCTGCCGCTGGTGGGCTTGTGGGTCAAGCTGCTGAAGGTGCCGAAGGCGCAGCTCTACGCGGGCATCCTGATCTTCGCGACGGTCGGCGTCTACGGCATGCGCCAGTCGGCGTTCGATCTGGTGTTGCTCTACGCGATCGGCCTGCTCGGGCTGGTGATGCGGCGCTTCGACTTTCCGGCGGCGCCGATCGTGATCGGCATGATCCTCGGCCCGCTGGCCGAGGCGCAAATGCGCAACGCGATGTCGATCGGCGAGGGCAAGTGGAGTGTGTTCGTCGAGCGACCCGGCTCGCTGAGTTTGATGATCGTCGTGATCGCGGTGTTGGTGCTGCCGCGTGCGATGAAGCTGCTGCGCGGGCGCCGCGCAGTGGTCGGCGAAGGCTAGGCCGAAGCTCTAAGCAGAAGCGCCGGCGGCGAGCGCAAGCTGCTGCTGCGCTTGCAGCGCGGCGGCATCGGTGGCGACTGTCGTCGGCCAGCCTTGCATGTGCTGGATCGCCACCGCTGAAAGTGCGGCGATCCATTCGTGCTGGTCATTCAGGCAGGGCAGGTAGTGGAATGTTTTTCCACCGGCATGCAGAAAAGCCTCGCGCGCTTCCTGGTCGATTTCTTCCAGGGTTTCGAGGCAGTCCGACGTGAAGCCGGGGCACATCACGTCGACCCGCTCGACGCCTTGTTGCGCGAGCGCGATCAACGTCGGCTCGGTGTAGGGCTGCAGCCATTCGGCGCGGCCGAGCCGGCTCTGGAAGGTGACGAGCATGTCGTCTTTGCCCACGCCGAGCCGCTCGCCGAGCAGGCGCGCAGTTTTCAAACATTCGCAGTGGTACGGGTCGCCGAGCGTCAAGGTGCGCTTGGGCACGCCGTGAAAGCTCAGCACCAGCTTGTCGGGCCGGCCGTGCGAAGCCCAGTGATCACCGACCCGCTTGGCTAGCGCGCCGATGTAGCCGGCGTCGTCGTGGTAGTGGTTGACGAAGCGCAGCTCAGGCAGGTTGCGGGCGGTCTGCGCCCATTGGTAGACGGCGTCGTTGACGCTCGCCGTGGTCGTGCCCGAGTACTGCGGGTACAGCGGCAGGATCAACACGCGCGTCACGCCTTGCGCCTTCAATTCGTCGAGCACCGATGCGGTCGACGGGCTGCCGTAGCGCATCGCGTACCGCACCGTGACGGCATGGCCGCGCTCGCCGAGGTAGCCGCCGAGCAGCTTGGCTTGCTTCTCGGTCCAGAGTTTCAATGGCGAGCCTTCGGGCGTCCAGATGCTGGCGTACTTCTTCGCCGACTTGGCGGGCCGAGTGCGCAGGATCACGCCGTGCAGGATCAGCCACCACAGCAGCCGCGGGATCTCGACGACGCGCTGGTCGCTCAGAAATTCGGCGAGGTAGCGGCGCACTGCCGAGGGCGTCGGCGCATCGGGCGTGCCGAGGTTGCACAGCAGCACGGCGGTGCGCGGCGGGCTGCCGTGCGTGTAGTCGGGTTCAGGGGCGAAGCTCATTCAGCCGGGCGTCTCGTCGAATTCTGCGGGGGGCCGGCGATGGGTGTCGGCGAACTTCAAGATCTCGAAACGCACGCATGGGCTGGCGGCATCCGACGGTGGGCCGCCGAGGCCGATCGCGCCGCTGCCATGCAGCGTGCAACTGCCGCGCCGCAGGCCGATGATTTCGGGGTCGTGGTCGAAGCGCACATACGTGCCGTTGTAGCTCAGGTCGGTCAGCTGGAAAGTGCCGCCATGCCAGACGATGCGCGCGTGCGATCGCGAGACCCGCGTGTCGTCGATGATGTAGGTCGCTTGCGGGCTGCGGCCGAGGATCAGCGGCAGGCTGGTGCCGGCGAAGATGCGGCTCTGGTCGAGCCAGACGAGGCGGATGCCTTCGGGCTCGGGTGCGCTGGCCGCGAAGGCACCGAACGCGGTGGCCGCGGTGTCGCCGAAACGGCGCGTCGCTTCGAGCAGGTACACATGCACCGGCTCGACACGGCCGCGCAGCTGCATCCGGTCCAGGCTGCGAAAGCGCGCCTGTTCGACATTGCCGAGCGCGTCAAGCACGATCGATGTGACGAGTGTCTCGTTGTCGCCGGCGTGGTCGATCAAGCGTGCGGCCACGTTGACGGCATCACCGAACACGTCACCCGACATTTCAATCACCTCGCCGTGCGCCAGCCCCACTTGCAGCTTCAACGGCACCGTGCGTGCGTGCGCAGCAAGCCTGCCGTCGCCGGGCGCGCCGATGCGCTCCAGCGAATCGTGCATCTCGTCGGCTGCCGCGACGGCCGAATCAGGCGCCGTAAACATCGCCATCAGCCCGTCCCCGAGCGTCTTGACGACGCGGCCGCCGTGGTTGATGACGATGCGTGCCAGCAGCGAGACGCTCTGCGTGACGACCGCCGTCGCGTCGGCATTGCCGAGCGTCTCGTACATCGAGGTGCTGCCGCGCAGGTCGGCGAACAGCACGGTGCGCTCGACGATCTGTGTCATGCCGACCGCCTGCGATCAGAGCGTGTCGAGGTACGTGCGCAGCTTGTCCGAGCGGCTCGGGTGCTTCAACTTGCGGATCGCCTTGGCCTCGATCTGGCGGATGCGCTCGCGCGTCACGTCGAACTGCTTGCCGACTTCTTCCAGCGTGTGGTCGGTGCTCATCTCGATGCCGAAGCGCATCCGCAACACCTTGGCTTCGCGCGGCGTCAGCGAGTCGAGAATGTCCTTCACCACATCGCGCAAACCGGCCTGCATCGCAGCTTCGATCGGCGCGGTGTTGTTGGTGTCTTCGATGAAATCACCGAGATGCGAATCGTCGTCGTCACCGATCGGCGTTTCCATCGAGATCGGCTCCTTCGCGATCTTCATGATCTTGCGGATCTTGTCTTCCGGAATCTCCATCTTCTCGGCCAGCGTCGGCGCGTCGGGCTCGAAACCGAACTCCTGCACGTGCTGGCGCGAGAGGCGGGTCATCTTGTTGATCGTCTCGATCATGTGCACCGGGATGCGGATCGTGCGCGCTTGGTCGGCAATGCTCCTCGTGATCGCTTGGCGGATCCACCAGGTCGCGTAGGTCGAGAATTTATAGCCACGGCGGTACTCGAATTTGTCGACCGCCTTCATCAAGCCGATGTTGCCTTCTTGGATCAAGTCGAGAAACTGCAGGCCGCGGTTGGTGTACTTCTTCGCGATCGAAATCACGAGGCGCAGGTTGGCCTCGATCATTTCTTTCTTCGCGTCGCGAGAGGCTTTCTCGCCTTCGTTCATCCGCTTGTTGATGCGCTTCAGGTCTTCGAGCGGCACGACGGCCTTGGCCTGCTGGTCGGTCAGCTTTTTCTGCAGTTCTTGAACCGGCGGCAGGTTGCGCGCGAGGATTCCGCTGTAGCCCTTGTTCGACGCGACTTCCTTATCCGCCCACTTCAGATTCAGGATGTTCGGCGGGAAGTGTTTGATGAAGTATTCCTGCGGCATGCCGCATTTATCGACAAGGATCTTGCGCAGCTCGCGTTCGTAGCGGCGCACGTCGTCGACCTGCGAACGCAGGATGCCGCACAACTTTTCGATCGTCTTGACCGTGAAGCGGATCGTCATCAACTCGGCGCTGATAGACTGTTGGGCCTTGTTGTACGAGGGCGACTGGTAGCCGTCCT
>JANLUW010000216.1:0-13943 GCA_031363645.1 Rhizobacter sp.
GGTATTTTCCGAGCGCGTGTCGCCGCTGAGCTTCATCGGGCCCAAGCGCGCGGTCGCGCCCGGCCTCACGCTCGGCGCGTTGCCGCACATCGACCTGGTGCTGATCTCGCACAACCACTACAACCACTACGACCACCTCGACGACGCAAGCGTGCGTGCGCTGGCGAAGCAGCCCGGCGGGCCGCCGCTGTTCATCGTGCCGCTGGGCATCGAGGCTTGGTTCGCCGATCGTGAGATCACGAACGTGGTCGAGCTCGATTGGTGGCAACCGCACACGGTCGCATCGCCGGCCGGCCCGGTCGACGTGGTCCTCACCCCGATTCAACACTGGTCGGGCCGCGGCCTGAACGACCGGATGAAAACGCTGTGGGGCGGCTATGCGGTGTTCGCGCCCGACTTTCAATTTTTCTTCACCGGCGACACGGCCTACTCGAAAGACTTCACGGACATTCGCGAGCGCTTCGCGTCACGCCAGACGCCCGACAAAGGCGGCGGCTTCGACATCGCGCTGATCGCGCTCGGCGCCTACGAGCCGCGCTGGTTCATGGCCTCGCAGCACGTGAACCCAGCCGAGGCGGCGCAGATTCACCTCGATGTGAACGCGAAGCGCTCGGTCGGCATCCACTGGGGCACCTTCGAGCTGACCGACGAATCGCTGGACCAGCCGCCGATCGATCTGGTCGAGGCGCGGCGGGCGAAAGGCGTGGCCGAAGACGCCTTCTTCGTGATGGCGATCGGCGAGACGCGCAAGCTGCCGAGACGTTCGCGCTGATCACGCGCTTCTAACAGACGCCCCGATCAGATCAGGGCAGTTCGAGGTAGTGCGCTGCGAGCGCCTTGAACGACGCAGCCGAGGCGGCGGCGTCGAAGCCGTCGCCCAACTCTTCCTTCACGATTGCCGCGACCGGCCCGGCCAGCGCCGAGGCCTTGCGCGCATCGAGAAACAGCAGCCGGCAGCGGCGGGCGAGCACGTCTTCGACGCTGCGCGCCATCTCGACGCGCGCCGCGAAGCGCACCATCGCCTCGCTCAGGCCGCCACCGCCATCGCGCCACAGCCAGTGGTCGGCGCCGGGCAACGCGCGCAGCGCGGCCAGGTCGGTGCCGTACTCGTGCTCGCCAGGTGACTGCGTCAGCGATTCGCCCGAACCGGCCGGCGCGCCAGCAAGCTTCAAGTGCTCGGTGACGCCGGCTGCGCGCGCCGGCAAGAGCCCTCTGTCGAAGCAGTTCACCAGCACGTCTTCGGCCATCGCGCGGTAGGTCGTCCACTTGCCGCCGGTGACGGTGACGAGGCCCGATTTGTCGACCAGCACGGTGTGCTCGCGCGAGATCGACTTCGTCTGTGTCCGGCCGTCCTCGTCTTGCTGCGGACGAACCAGCGGGCGCAGCCCGACCCAGACCGAGAGCACATCGGCACGCGTCGGCTGCTTGCTCAAATACTTGCCGGCTTCTCGCAGGATGAACTCGACCTCGTCCTTGAACGGCGCGGGCTCGGCGGCCACGTCGTCACGCGGCGTGTCGGTCGTGCCGAGCACGGTCTTGCCGAGCCACGGCACCGCGAACAGCACGCGGCCGTCTTCGGTTTTCGGGATCAGCAGCGCATGGTCGGTCGGCAAAAAACTGCGGTCGACGACCAAGTGCACGCCCTGGCTGGGCGCGACCATCGGCGGACGCTTCGGCGCTTGCGGTTCCGCATCCATGTCGCGGATCACATCGACCCAGACACCGGTCGCGTTGATCACGCAGGCCGCGTTGACGGCAAAGCGCTCGCCGCTTTCGACATCCTCGGCGACGAGCCCGCGCACCTTGCCGCCTGCGCGGATCAGGCTCTCGCATTTGACGTAGTTCGCGACGCACGCGCCTCGCGCGACCGCGGTGCGTGCGAGCGCGATCGCGAGGCGCGCATCGTCGAACTGGCCGTCCCAGTACTTCACGCCACCGGACAAACCCCGCGTGCGAACGGTCGGAATCAGCGCCTTCACCTGCGCTGTCGACAGAAGCTGCGTGCTGCCGAGGCCGCGGCTGCCGGCGAGCGCGTCATAGGCCTTGAGCCCGACACCGTAGAAGCCGCGCTCCCACCACGTGTAGCCCGGCATCACGAACGCGAGCGGCTGCGCGAGGTGCGGCGCATTCGCGAGCAATGTCGAGCGTTCGTGCAGCGCCTCGCGCACCAGCGCGACATTGCCCTGAGCGAGATAGCGCACGCCGCCGTGCACGAGCTTGGTGCTGCGCGATGACGTGCCCTTGGCAAAATCGCTCGCCTCGATCAGCACGACGCGAAAGCCGCGCGCCGCTGCGTCGAGTGCGACCCCCAAGCCGGTCGCGCCGCCGCCGACCACGGCGACATCCCACTGCTTCTCGATGCGCAGCCGCTCGAGCTGATCGTTGCGGTTCATCCGGCGATGATGCCGGGTTTCAAAGCGCGAAGTTGGCCGGCAGGCCCGGCACGTCGACCTCGAGTGCAAGCACGCAGCCGGCATACGGCTGCTCGATCAGTTCGGCGGGCGGCCGGTTCTCGCGCGAGGTCGTGATATAGAGCGTCTTCAGGTCGGGGCCGCCGAAGCAGGGCATGGTCGGGCAGCGCACTGGCAGCTTCACTTCGCGCAGCAACTCGCCCTCGGGCGAGAGCCGAACGATGCGCTGGCCCTCGAACATCGCGGCCCAGTAGCAGCCCTCGGCGTCCATCGCCGCGCCGTCGGGGCGGCCGCCATAGGTCGCGAGCGATTGGCCAGGCTGCTTGACCGCGAAGCTCGCGAACACGCGCTGGCGGCTGAGCGCGCCGCTGTGCAGATCGAAGTCGGCCGCGTAAACCGTGTGCGCTTTGGTGTCGCTCCAGTGCATCGTGCGGCCGTTCGGGCTCCAGGCGAGGCCGTTGCTCACGGTCAGGCCTTCGACCTTCTTGGTCAGCTTGCCATTCGCAAAGCAGTTGAGCGACGCCAGCGGCGGCTCGCGCGGCTCGAAAATCGTGCCAACCCAGAAGCGGCCTTGCGGGTCGGCCTTGCCGTCGTTGAAGCGCTCGGTCGCGGGGTCGTAATCGGGCTCGGCGACGCGCATGCGTTCGCCGCTGGCCGGGTCGAAGTGCCACAGGCCATCGCGCATCGCTAGCAGCAACGTGTCGTCGATGCGCGGCGCGAGGCTGGCGAGGTCGGTGTCGAACTGCCAGTGGCGCAGGTCGCCGGTTTTCGGGTCGAAGCGCTGCAGCTTGTGGCCGGCGATGTCGGCGTAGTACAACACCTGCTCGCGCGGGTGCCAGACCGGTGATTCGCCAAGCTGCGCGGCCGACGTGACGGCCACGCGCACGTCGTCCTCGTGCTCGTCGATCGGCGCCATCAAAGCACCGAGATGTCGAGCTTCATCGTCGCTTCGAAACTCTCGCCCGGTGCCACCGTGCGCAGGCCGTGCGCAGCCGGGTCGGCCATGTGGATCGCGTTCGAGACATGGCTCACGGGCTCGACGCAGAAGTAGTCGCGGTCCTGCGGGGTGAACACGACAAGGTGGTCGAGCGACGACGTGAGCTGGAGCGAGAACTTCTCGTCGCGGATGCGCGCCGGGCCGCGCCAACCGTCGAAGCAGTTGTCGAAATCGAGGTGCGAAACGTCGCTGTCGATGCCGGGCTGGGCGACCTTGCGCACCGGCAGCTCAGCGGCGTCCGCATCCCAGCGGCCCTCGAGCTCGATGTGCAGCCGGCTGCGCGCGCGTTTGGTAAAATACGGGTGCCAGCCGAGGCCGACCGGCTGGGCGATTTCGGCGGTGTTGGTGAGCACCATCTCCACGGTCATCGAACCGGGGCTGAGCGCGAAATACTGGGTCGCCTCGAATGCGAACGGCCAGTCGGCGTCGCCCGGATGCACGAGATTGATCACCACTTCGAGCACGCTGCTGGAGACGATCTGCCAGGGCCGCTGCCAGCCCACGCCGTGCACCGAGTGCGGGCTGTCGTCGAAGTTCGGCTGGGTCGTGTAGTCGTGGCCTTTCCATCGGAACTTGCGGTACGCGAGGCGGTTGGAATACGGCAGCAGCGGGTAACAGGCGGACGGGCGGGAGGCGGTGAGCGCCGCCGGTTCGGTCGAGCGCAGGATCGGCGTTTCGCGGTGCCAGAGGCCGGCGATGCAGCCGCCGAGGTCGGGGCGCAGCGCGAGCCTAAGCGCGCCCGCGTGCAGCTCGAACTGCGGTTCGGATTGCGTGTCAAACGATGGCTTCGATGGTCCAGTCATGGCCCTCCCGGCGGGTTGAGATCGCTGCACCGGGCGCGCCGACCGGCGCGACCTCCGCAGTTGCGGCCAATCCTACGCCGGGTTGTCGGGCCGATGCCATCAGGCGAGCGCGCACTTCAGGTAGTGCGCGCCCGCAACCGGATTGAAGTAGTACGGCGCAACCTCGACGAAGCCGAGCGACGCGTACAGCTCGCGCGCCGACTCCATCTCGTCGAGCGTGTCGAGCAGCATTGCCGAATAGCCGGCGCGGCGCGCCTCAATGAGCAGTGCCTCGGCGAGCATGCGGCCGAGGCCGAAGCGGCGAAACGCGGGGCGCACGAACAGGCGCTTCATCTCGCACGCATTGGCGTAGTCGCAATCCGCCAACGCGCGAAAGCCGCCGCAAGCAGCAAGCCCGCCATCGACCCACGCGAGCAGCAGTTGGCCCAATGGCGCGGCGTACTCACCCGGCAGCGCCGCCAGCTCGGCGTCGAAATTCTGGAAGGCCAGGTCGACGCTCAGACTCGCCGCGTACTCGCGCAATATCGCGCGTGCCGGCTCGATCGACGCGACCGCCTCGATGGGCTGCAGCGTGACCTCCGGCGCGCCTGAATTCACGCTGCTCACCTTGCTCACTCGCCGAGGCTCACGACCCAGCCGACGAGCCCGGCGCAGGCCGCGAGCAACACCGCGGCTAACGCGCGCGAGCGGGCGTTGTCGACCGCATGCGGCGCCGGCGCGACAAGAAGCTTGTCGCCGGTAAGCATCGGTCGCACGAGGTTGTGCTGCTTCGCGAGCAGGTAATACAGGATCGCCGTAATGTGCAGCACGACCAGCGCGATGATCAGCCACCGGCCGTAGCCCTTGTGCCACTTCGTCAGCGCCAGGCTGGTCGCGCCCGAAACGAGGCGGGTCAGCGGGCCGGTGGTCGCGATCTCGTCATCGGCGAACAGCCCGGTCGCAACCTGCGCCGCCAGCAGCGCCAACACACCGAACACCGAGAACGCGCCGAGCGGGTTGTGGCCGACCTCGTGGTGATCCTCGGGCCGGCTCCCGCCGCGCAGGTAACGCACGACCGTGGCCGGCGCATACGTGAAGCTGGCAAAGCGCGACCAGCGCCCGCCGACCAAGCCCCACACGAGGCGAAACGCCAGCAGCGTAAACACGCCGTAGCCGAGCCGCATGTGCCAGACCATCGCATTGCCGCCGATCCACGCGCTCGTGATCGAGGCGATCACGCAGGCGGCGAGCCCCCAATGAAAGGCTCGCGTCGGCAGGTCCCAGACGCGCACGGTCGTCTGCTGTTCGTTCATGAAGTTCTGGCCGCACTTGGCAGCGCCATTGGCGTGAGCCCGAAAGATAACCGCAACGGCCGGCCCGGAGCGGCACAGTCGGGCTTTCCCGAAGCTCAGTTATTTGTGAGTGCGCGGCTGCTTACACTCGCCCGCGCTCGTCGCTTTCTCATGAGCCGGCGTGCGCCCGAGTCGACCCACCACCCAGTCAGTCCAGGAGAATCTGCATGAAACGCTTCGTTCCGACATTGCTGATGACCATGAGCGCGCTGCTCGGCGCTGCCATCACGCTGCCTGCCGCGGCGCAGTTCGCCAAACCCGAGGACGCGATCAAGTACCGCAAGGCCGCGTTCACCGTGATGGGCGCGCACTTCGGCCGCGTTGCCGCAATGGCCAACGGCAAGATCCCGTTCGACGCGAAGGCAGCCGCCGACAACGGCGAGATCGCCACCTTCATGTCGAAGTTGCCGTATGCCGGCTTCGTGCCCGGCAGCGACAAGGGCGAAACCCGTGCCGAGCTCAAGATCTGGACCGAGATGGACAAGTTCAACGCCGGCGCGACCAAGATGCAGGAAGAAATGGCCAAGTTGAACGTGGCGGCCAAGGGCGGCAACCTCGATGCGATCAAGGTCGCCGTCGGCGAGACCGGCAAGACCTGCAAGGCCTGCCACGACAACTACCGCAAAGAATAAACCGACCGAATTCGACCGACCCGACAAGCGCTCGTCACCCCGTGGCGCGCGCTTTTTCACGACCCGGGCGCGTATTCGGCGCGATGCGCCCGCCACGCTAGACTCGCAAGTTGACGCCCGTTGCGGTCAAGCACCGTGCCGCCGCGGGCCGAGGGCTGATCACCCAGCCGCAGCGCGTCGCTCGAGCCGCCCGGCGGCCGCACCCGATTCCGAATCCATCGCCGACACCCCCATGACAGACTCCCGCTTTCGCCCCGCCCACCGTGCCCTGATCGCGATGTGCGCGGCCTTCGCGCCATTCTTTGCGGGTGCCGCCGACGAGCCCGTGAATCCCAACTCGTTCAACACGCCCGGCTACCCCACCGCCGCGCAGCGCGGCGCCAACGGGCAAGCTGGGGCGAGCGGCGCTCAGGCGAATCCGCAAGGCACGCAGGGCATGCGGCCGAATACGGCACCGAACGGCTTCGGCAACAACCCGCGCCAGGGCGGCGTGAACGGCAGCAACCCCGCCGATGCACCGAGCCGGCGCGCCGACCAGCCGCCGCCGAAGCCGGGCGAGTTTCAAAAGTTCGTCGAGACCGCCACCGGCCGCATGCTGCCGCTGTTCGGCAGCACGTTTTTCGCCGACGTCGGCGAGAGCTTCTCGCCGGTCGACAACGTGCCTGTCTCGGCCGACTACACCGTCGGCCCGGGCGATGAGATCGTGCTGCGTGCCTGGGGCGCGATCGACATCGACTACCGCAGCACGGTCGACCGCAACGGCTTGCTCAACCTGCCCAAGATCGGCAGCTTCAACGTCACCGGCGTGAAGGCTTCCGAGCTCGAAAAACACCTGCGCTCGCAGATCGGCCGGCTCTACACCAACTTCGACCTGAACGTCTCGCTCGGTCAGCTGCGTGGCGTCAAAGTCTTCGTGGTCGGTCCGGCGCAAAGGCCCGGCGTGTTCACGCTGGCGAGCCAGTCGACCTTGCTGTCGGCGGTGGTGATGGCCGGTGGCCCGGCGCCTAACGGTTCGATGCGCAAGGTACTGCTGCGGCGCGACGGCAAAGTCATCTCCGAGCTCGACATCTATGAATTCTTGGTGGCCGGCGACAAGTCGAAAGACGTGCAGCTCGCGGCCGGTGACGTGGTCGTGTTCCAACCGGCCGGCGCGCGCGTCGCACTCAACGGCGCGCTCGACACGCCGGCGATCTACGAACTGCAAAGCCCACAGGAGGCGACGCGCCAGGTGCTGCGCTACGCCGGTGGCACGCCCACGCTGGCGAACCCGAATATGGCGCAGCTCGAGCGTATCGACACGACGCAGGCGAGGGCCGCCCGTTTCGTCGAGGAGTTCAGGCTCGACGCCGCCGGCATGCAGAAGCCGCTGCGCGATGGCGACGTGCTGACCCTGCTGCCGATTTCGCCAGCGTTCGCCAACGCAGTGACGCTGCGCGGCCACGTTGCGCAGCCGCTGCGCTACCCGTTCAAGCCGGGCATGCGCATCCGCGACCTGATCCCCGACCGCGACGCATTGATCACACCCGATTTCTACCGCCGCAAGAACCTGCTGGTGCAAGTGCTCGAAGACGACGAAGACATGCGGCTCGATGCGCAGGCCGCGATGAGCGCCTACAACAGCAACTACAACAACCTGCCGCCGGGTGGCATGACCGGCGTCAATGGCATGCGCGGTGTCAACGGTGTCAACGGTGTCAACGGCGCGAACGCCACGAATGGCATGAATGCCGCGAACGCCATGAACGGCATCGACAACACGGCCGCGTCGGCAGGGGCTGCACCGCGCACCCGCGCCGAGCGCCAGCGCCGCAACGAAGACCGCGCTATCGTCCTTGCCTCACGCAAGGCGCCGACCGCGCTGTTCGACGAGTTGAATTGGGATTACGCGGTGATCGAGCGCCTGAACACGCGCGACCTGACCACGCAGGTGATTCCGTTCAACCTCGGCAAGGCAGTGCTGCAGGGTGATGAGCTCAATAACGTCGAGCTGCTCGCAGGCGACGTCGTCACCGTTTACAGCCAAAAAGACATCCGCGTGCCGGTGTCGCGCCAGACGCGTTTGGTTGCGATCGAAGGCGAGGTCGGCGCACCGGGCGTCTACCAGCTTCAACCGGGTGACACGCTGCAGAGCGTGATCGCGCGGGCCGGCGGCTTCACGCCGCAGGCCTATTTGTACGGCCTGGAATTCAGCCGCGAAGAAACGCGCCAACGGCAACGCGAGAACCTGATCGCCGCGATCGCACGGCTCGAAGGGCTCGCGTCGGTACAGGCCGCGCGTGATGCCGCGAACCGGCGCGACGACCCGACCGGCGCGGCCACCTCTGTCGCGGTCAGCAACGCCGCCACGCAAGCGCAGCTCAACCGTTTGCGCAGCGTGCAGCCCAATGGCCGCATCGCACTCGAACTGCAGCCCGACACCGCAACGCTCAGCGCATTGCCCGACGTGCCGCTCGAGGGTGGTGACCGCATCACCGTGCCGTCGCGCCCCGGCTTCGTGACGGTGGCCGGCGCGGTCGTCAACAGCAACGCGTTCCTCTGGAAACCGGGTCGCACCGCGGGCGAGTACCTGCGCCTGGCCGGCGCCGACGAGGCCGCCGAGCCGGCGAACATGTTCATCCTGCGCGCGGACGGCACGGTCAACCATGCGGGCGACAACCGGGGCCTGTTCGGCCGCAACAGCCTGGAGTCGCAGATGATGCAGCCGGGCGACGCGCTGATCGTGCCGAACCAGCTCGACTTCGAAACCTGGGGCCGCGCCTTCGTGCGCAACCTGAAAGACTTCGCGCAGATCTTCACCGGCTTCGGCATCGGCATCGCCGCGATCCACACGCTTTGATCCAGGGCATTTCATGAAGAGTGCAGACCCGCAGCACAACCCGGCCGTCGATGAATTTGGAGATGACGGCCCGAGCATCGGCCTGACCGAAGCCCTCACCTGGATCGGCGGCGGCAAGAAGCTGATCGCGGTGGCGACCGTCGCGACCGCGGTGCTGGCGGCGGGCCTTGGTCTGTTGCTGCCGAAAACTTTCACCGCGCGCGCAACGATGCTCGCGCCCGGCTCGCAGCAGCAAAGTGGTTCGGTCGCCGCGCTCGCCGCACTCGGTTCGCTCGGCGGCCTCGTCGGCGGTGCCGCTGCCAAATCGCCGGACGAGTTGTACGTGGCGCTGCTCAAGAGCGACAGTGTGCAACGCGCGCTCGCCGACCGCTTCGACCTCAAGACGCGCTACGACGTCGCCACCTACGAGACGCTGCGCAAGGTGATGCCGAACTACATCCGCATCGCATCCGACAATAAGAGCGGCCTGATCAGCGTCGAGGTCGACGACGTGCAACCGCAATTCGCCGCCGAACTCGCCAACGCGCATGCGAGCGAGATCACCAAGGTGCTCGGGCGGCTCGCGGTCTCGGAGGCCCAGCTGCGCCGCGTATTTTTCTCGACCCAGCTCAACGAGACCAAAGAAAACCTGATCAAGGCCGAACAAAACCTGCGCAGCGTGCAAGAAAAATCCGGTGTGATCGTGCTCGACAAGCAGGCCGAGGCGCTGATCACCGGCGCCGCGCAATTGCGCGCGATGATCGCCGAGCGCGAGGTGCAATTGAAAGTGCTGCGCACCTCGGCGACCGGCCTGAACCCCGATGTGATCCGGCTCAACTCCGAGCTACGCGCGATGCGCGTCGAGCTCGCACGCATGGAGTCGCGCCAAGGTGGCGTCGACGGCAGCACGGTCGACTTGCCGGTGGGCAAACTGCCCGAGGCCAGCATCGAGTACGTGCGTGCGCGACGCGAGTTGAAGCTGCAGGAGACGCTGCTCGAAACCATGATCCGCCAGTACGAGGCCGCCAAGCTCGACGAAGCCAAGGAAGGCCCTGCGCTGCAGCAGGTCGACATCGCGCAGGTGCCGGACCGCAAATCGAAACCCTCCGTGACGCTGATCGTCTTGGCGGCCGGGGCGCTCGCGTTTTTGCTGTCGTCGGGCTGGGTCGTCGTGCGCCGCTACATGGTTTGGTCGCGGGAGCAATTCCCCGAAGAAGCCGAAAGCCGCGCCGCTCTGGCGCGTGCTTGGCGCTGGCGCGGCTGACGTGGCTGATCCGCTGACGACGAGCTGACGCTCAGGTCGTCGAAGCGCCGGCCAACACCCGCGCGAACACCGCGCTGTCGACATTGCCGCCAGTGAGCGGCAGGCCGATGCACTTGCCCGCCCACCGTTCGCGCTGAGTCAGCGCGCCGGCCAATGCCGCCGCGCCCGCGCCCTCGGCGACGTTGTGCGTGTCGGCGAACAGCGCGCGCATCGCGTCGGCGACCTGCGCATCGGTGACTGCGATCACATCGTCGACTTCGCGGCAGATGACCTCGAGCGCCTGCGCGTCGGGCACGCGGCAGGCCATGCCGTCGGCGAGTTCGGTCGTGACCGGGGCGGAGGTGATGCATCCGTCGCGAAACGACTGCTGGTACGCCGTGGCATGCGCAGAGACGACGCCGATGATCTTGCAACTCACGCCCGCATGCGCACGCGCCGCGACACAGGCGCAGATGCCCGAGCCTTGGCCGATCGGCACGAAGACGACCTCGGGCATCGCTTCACGAGGCATCGCGTCGAAAAATTCGAGCCAGTAGGTCGCGACGCCGCGCACGAGGTCGTCGTGGAACGACGGCACGAGGTGCAGCTTCTGCTCGCGTGCGAGCGCGGCGGCGTGTTCGCGCGCGGCCTGGAAATCATCGCCATGCTCGACCAGCTCGACGCCGAGCGCGCGCATCGCCGCGTTCTTCTCGACCGAGTTGCCGTGCGGCACGACGATGGTCGCGTGAAAGCCATGGCGTCGCGCCGCGAACCCGACCGATTGGCCGTGGTTGCCACGCGTCGCGCCGATCACGCCGCGCACCTGCGGCTCGCGGCGGCGCAACGCGTCGAAGTACACGAGCCCGCCGCGCAGCTTGAACGCGCCGACGAACGTGTGGTTCTCGTGCTTGACCCAGGCTTGCGCGCCCAGGCGTTGGTCGAGCAGCGGCCAGCGCTGTTGGGGCGTCGGCGGCATCGCCTCGCGGACGAGGTGGCGAGCATGTTCGATGGAAGCGCGGTCGTACATTTTTCAGGCCGTTGGGTGAGGCGATCGGAGTGTGCGCGCCGCAATCACGAGGGGGTCGAGCGCGAGCGACATGGCGATCGCGCTACAGCGAAACTTCGCCACGAATGCAATCGGCGCAGTGCCCGGCGACCCAGACCTGCCCGTCGATGCACTCGATGAACACCCGCCCGCCGCGGTTCAGCCGGGCGCCTTGCGCTGCGACATAGCGCTCGGGTGCGGCGCCGCTGGCGATCAGCCATTGCGCCAGGCTCGCGTTCAGGCTGCCGGTGACCGGGTCTTCGTAGCCGGTGCCATCGCCGATCAGCGCACGCACCTCGAATTGCGCGGTGGCGCCGGCGGTGTGCGGGCCGACCACGCCGAGCTTGATGTCGGACAGCGCAGACCAATCGGGTTCGAGCGCGAGCACGGACTCGGCCGAGGCGAGCCGCACCGCGCACCAACCCGGGCCGTTGTCGACCCATTGGTGGTCGAGCACATCGGCTGGCTGCAGGCCGAGCGCGGCCACGATGCGCGCCAGCAGCGGCGCTTCGAGCGGCCCGCTGCGCACGCAAGGCGGCGCGGCGAAGGCGAGCCGCGCGCCGTCGCGCCGGATGCGGATCAGCCCGGCGGCGCATTGCTGCACGACCTCGTCGACCGCCCGTGCGGTGCCGCCGGTCGCGAGCCAGGCGTGGCAGCTGCCCAGCGTCGGGTGACCGGCAAATGGCAGCTCGCGGTGCGGCGTGAAGATGCGCACGCGGTAGTCGGCCGCCGAGTCGGTCGGCGGCAGCAAGAACGTGGTTTCGCTGAGGTGGGTCCAGCGCGCGAAGGCCCGCATCTGCGCTTCGGTCAGGTCGCCCGCGTCATGCACGACCGCGAGCGGGTTGCCGAACAACGGCGTGTCGGTGAAGACGTCGAGTTGGGTGAAGCGATGGGTGCTCATCGCTCGCCCGTCAACGCTTTCGCGAGCAGCGCCACGCCGCGCTCGATCTCGGCCGGCGCGGCCGTCACGAACGACAGCCGCAGCGTGTTCGCCTTCGGATCGCTCGCGAAAAACCCCGCGCCCGGAACGAAGGCCATGCCAAGGTCGACGGCCCTCGGCAGCAGCGCGGTCGCGTCGACACCTTCAGGCAACTCGACCCAGAAGAACATGCCGCCGACCGGCACGCGCCAGGTGCAGCCGGGAGGCATGTGGGCTTCCAGCGCAGTGCGCATCGCATCGCGCTGGGCTTTGTATCGCGCGCGGATCGTCGGCACGTGCCGGTCCAGAAAACCGTCTCGGATCACCTCGTACACCACACGCTGGTTGAAGCCTGGCGTGTGCAGGTCGGCGGCCTGTTTGGCCTCCAACAACTTCGGCATCAACGCGGGCGGTGCGATCACGTAGCCCAGCCGCAGGCCGGGCGCCAACACCTTCGAGAACGAACCGAGATACACCGTGCCCTCGCGCCAGCGCGCCGAGAGTGGTGGCGGTGGCGGAGCGCCATACCAGAGCTCGCCGTAGGGGTTGTCTTCGACGATCGGCAACCCGGTCGCGCGGGCCGCGTCGATCAACGCGGCGCGCCGAGCTTCGCTCATGCAGCGCCCGCTCGGGTTTTGGAAGTTCGGGATCGTGTACAAAAAACGCGCGCCCTTGGCGATGCCGAGCGCATCGGGCAGCGGGCCGTCGTCGTCGCACGGCACCGCGACCACCTCGGACTCGTACGGCGCAAAGGCCTGCAGCGCGCCGAGGTAAGTGGGCGACTCGACCGCGACCGTGCTGCCCGCGTCGATCAACACCTTGCCCACCAGATCGAGTCCCTGCTGCGAGCCGGACGTGATCAGCACTTGCGTCGCGTCGACCATCACGCCCTGCGCGCCCATGTGCGCGGCAACCCATTCACGCAGCGGCGCAAAACCTTCGCTCGACGCGTATTGCAGCGCCTCGCGCGGGTAGTCGCGCAGCACGCGCGTGGTGGCTTCGCGCATCGCCTCGATCGGAAAGCTGTCGGGCGACGGCAACCCGCCCGCGAGCGAGACGATGCCCGGCCGCTCGGTGACCTTCAGGATCTCGCGGATCACCGACGGGTTCATGCGCTCGGCGCGGCGGGCCACGCGCCACAGCGGGGCGCGTTCGTCAGCCGGCCACAGCGTGGAGTTGATTGGCGTTGTGGACATCAAAGTCTCTTCGGTTGGAGGACAGGCACAGGCGCACCCGCCGGCATCTTCTTGCCGACGAACACGACGGCGATCACGGCAAGCGAGAACACCACGGTGACGGCATCGAGCTTTTCGCCGAGCACCGGCACCGCGAACAACAGCGCGAGGAACGGCTGCACCAGTTGCACCTGGCTCACGCGCACCGTGCCGCCGAGCGCGAGCCCGCGGTACCACGCGAAGAAGCCCAGCCACATCGAGAACAGCGTGACGTAGGCGAAGCCGCCCCACGCGCTCGCCCGCACGGGCGCTGCGGGCCAGGTGGCGAGCGCCACCGGCAGCGTCAGCGGCAGGCTGAGCACCAGCACCCAGCAAATCACCTGCTCGGCCGGCAACTCGGCTGCCACCCGCGCGCCGGCCACGTAGCCGACCGCGGTGAAGAACACCGCGAGCAGCAAGAAGCCGTCGGCTGCCGACAACTGCCCGCTGCCGCGCCAGGCCGCGAACGCCAGCACCATCGTGCAGCCGAGCGACGCGCAGAACCAGAAGCCGTTCGACGGCCGCTGACGGAA